>JAZNZQ010000084.1:0-11847 GCA_045595035.1 Eubacteriales bacterium
CTTTGCGGGATCGTACCAGCTTATATCGGCAGTACCGTCCCATACTTTCAAATCAGGATCAAGCGGGCTTGCCGAATAAAGAGCGGTGTACTCCGCATCGCCCAAACACAATGTTTCAATCGAGGGGGACCAGCCGAAAAATGTGTATTTTGCATAATCATCATCAGGCTTTTTGGGGTCTGCAGGGACAGTTACTACATCGCCTAATTTGTACTTTGATTCGCTGATGATCCTGCCGTCATAGTCCTTGAAGATAACTGTATACAGTGTGTCATTTTTTCCAACTGCATCCGGCTTCAAACACGGCTCGCCGTCTATGATCTCCCATATATTGGGGTCAGCTTTTGCCATAAATGCTTCAAGTGCGCCCTCGCCCGAAACTGTAACGTCAACCTCGCATCCGTCTGCATCGTTGCCGGTAGGTTCACCCGAGGCATCTGCCATAGGAGTATACCATGTTGATTCGGGTGCCATTGGTGCTATTTCTGTTACCGCAACTCTGGGAGGAAGCGTATCTTCCGCGGAATCGTTTTTGTTCCATGTTGTGAACTCGGCATCGTAGAAGCAGGCTGTGATGATAAGCTCACTCGAATCCCAAGCTCTGAAACCGCCCATAATAGCACCGTAGTTCTTAGCATATTTACCATCGTGGTAGATCTGACCTGTGAACGCGCAGTTCTTGATCTCAACGAGGGATGCGGCCGATTGTCCCACTATGCCGCCTACACGGTTAGAGCCCATAACAATAGCATCGGACCAGCAATTTTCAACGGTTATCAGTGTACCTGTGGAGGAACCAATGATAGCACCGGTACGAACGAAGCCCTGAACGTAACCCGAGAAGGAGCAGCCCTTAACTATTACGTCGTATGCGTTTTCAACATAGCCAATAACACCACCGGAGTGGGAATTTCCGCCTTTGGTCGCTTCGGGATAGTACTCAAGAACAAGAGATTTGCCTGAAACACGGCAGTTTTCAACAAAAACATTCTCACCTATGCGACCTGCAAGAAGTCCTGCTTTGCTATATACATTTATGTAAGAATTTGTGATATTAAGATTTCTGATAACCGCAGCTCCGCTGACATATCCGAAAAGTCCTTGGTATGTAGCACTCTCGTCTCCAGGCGCGCTGATATAAAGTCCCGAAACTGTGTGTCCTCCTCCGTCAAAAATTCCCATAAACGGAGTGACTTTTGTGCCTATCGGCTTCCATACGTTTGCGGTCGTGGATTGCTCTAATATCTGTACGTTTCCAAGGTTAAGCCAGATATCAGCTCCAAGCGTTATTTTGACGCCCTCGAATGTAACACCCAAATCCGAAAGTGCGGCAAGACCGGCTAATTGCTCTGCCGTTGTTATTTCTAAAACGCTCTTTGCGGGATCGTACCAGCTTATATCGGCAGTACCGTCCCATACTTTCAAATCAGGATCAAGCGGGCTTGCCGAATAAAGAGCGGTGTACTCCGCATCGCCCGAGCATACCGTTTCAAGCGAAGGATACCAACCCCAAAATGTGTATTTTGCATAATCATCATCAGGTTTTTTGGGGTCTGCAGGGACAACTATTGTATCACCGTATTTATAGTTTGCACGGCTTATGACTGAGCCGTCATAATCTTTAAAAACGATCTCTAATGTATCATCCAAGCATATTACTGCAAAGTCAGGACTTGTGTTATAATTCCAACTTGTTCCCTTTGTTACGGAATCCCAATCTGCTCTGGTGCCGTCATATATTATTTTTTTAAGCGAAGTGCAACCGTAAAATGTAGATAAGCCGATGCTTGTAATGCTGTCGGGAATAGTTACACTTGTAAGTGAAACGCAATTGTAAAACGCATGATTACCTATACTTGTAACGCTGTCGGGAATAGTTACATTTGCAAGGGACGTGCAACCATCAAATGCAGATGTGCCGATACTTGTGATACTATCGGGAATGGTTACACTTGTAAGGGACGTGCAATCGGAAAATGCATATGTATCGATGCTTGTAACACTATTTGGAATGGTATATATTGAGGTGGATTTTCCTGACGGATAACAAACAAGTGAAGTTAGACTTTTGTTAAAAAGAACACCGTCTATGCTTGTATAATGCGCGTTGTTTACGTCTACATCTATACGCATAAGCGAAGAGCAATTGCGAAATGCAAATGAGCCGATGCTTGTAACGCTGTCGGGAATGGTTACACTTGTAAGGGACGTGCAATCAGAAAATGCAAATGAGCCGATGCTAGTAACGCTATCGGGAATAGTTACACTTGTAAGCGAAGAGCAATTGCGAAAAGCATCACCGTCTATAATTTTTATGCTGTCGGGGATAGTATATGTTGTTTCGGTTTTTCCCGCAGGATAGCATATGAGCTTGGTCTTATCTTTATTAAAAAGAATTCCGTCAATGTCAAAATATGCAGAATTGTTTTTGTTTACCGTTATGCTTGTAAGCATGCCGGAATCATAAAATGCGGATGAATTTATTTTGGTTACACTTTCGGGAATGTTTACGGTTGTAAGCGAGGGGCATTTGATAAAAGCAAAGGCCTCTATACTCGTTACGCCGTCTTCTATTATGACCGACTTTATGAGATTAAGATAAGAACGCCACGGAACGTCGGAAGAACTCACAGAATATCCCGAGCCAATAGATCTGCCATATTTCATTTTACCTTCGCCCGAGACGGTGAGCACGCCGGTGTCTTCATCAAGTGCCCACGTGAGGTTCTCCCCACATGTGCCGCTATATGTAGCCGCCGATGCGGACAGGCAGGCGATCGATACGAGCACGAGAATCATCGCCGCGAATAATAAAAGCTTCTTTTTCATATTGTTTCTCCCCTTGAAAATGGTGTTTATGATTTATAAATTGATTATAGCATTATATTAGCAATAAGTCAAGAAAAAGGAGACCGCATCTGCGATCTCCTGCTATGTTTATTCAAGATAAAGTGCGTTGAAGACGAGCTTGAAGGTGCCGAGGGATTGGGCGCGGTAGAAGGGGTCGAAGGTGTAGAGGATGATATCTCCTTGGCCGACCTTGGTGTGAAGCGCACAGACGTGGCCGCGTATAAGCTCCTCTCCGATAATAAGTCCGTTTCCAAAGCAATCTTTATTCTTATGACGCGCGAATATCTCGACGTCGGCGCTTGTCGGTTCGTATGCGGGGCCGCTGTTATGCTTGATGCGAACGTCGGATGGCATACCGCGGGTGAGGTCGTTTGCGTCTACCTTTACGTTAAGTATCGAGCCCTGCGAGAGATATTCCTTTGCCGCATCATAGAGGCCGCCGTTACCGCCCTTACCACCCGTTGTGTCGATTATGGGAAGCTCAAACAGATCGTGCACGTATATGCAGGATTTATCCCAGGCGATTAGTCTGCCGCCGCGCGCGACGAATTTCTTAAGCTCTTCTTTGCCGTCGGTGCCAAGACCGCTCTTATATTCCTCGGGGATGCCCTCCTCAAATAGGTCGCCTGCTTCAAGCTCGGCTTTTGTGTGACCCGCGATGATGAGCGTGTCGTAGCTATCAAGCCCGCCCGCGCGAAGCTCTTTGTCGGTCATGACTGATATATCAAAGTGATATTCTTCAAGTGCGAGGCGCGCGTATCCCATAAAGCCGCTTCCGTTTTTGGAGGGCGAGAGAATGGCCGCCTTTGCTCGGCGTATCTCTTTTCTGCCTGTTCCGTCTTCGGTGAAGAAATCCCCATTTTCGTCACGCCATACACGTCCGCCCGACTCAAGGATGAGGTTCGCTTTCTTGAAGCTCTCGTTCTCGCACGCGGGCATATCTTCGCTCGCTTTCGGCTTTGTCGGTGCGCGAAGCGATGCGGGCGCGTTTTTACATTCGACGGTGTCGAGTCCCATCGGGTCGATGAGATTTGTCGAGGAGGAGTCAAACACGTGCACCGTGCCGTCCTCCCAGACCGTGCTCGGCTCGACGGGGTAGGGGTGTCTTGCAAAGAGAAGGGCTGCGAGCGAGTATCTTGCCTGTGCGTTTGATACGTAATACGTACCAGCGGGATAGGTGATACCGCCTGCAGTAAATGGCTCGGCAAGCTCGCTGTATTCGATATTCTGCTTTTCAAGTATATCTATGAATCGCAAAAGCGCCGATCTGTCGTGCTGATCGCGCGGAAGAAGATATCCCTTCACGTCGGCCTTGGCGCCTCTTGCCGTTTGCTCATACGCTTTTTTTGCGCGGCGGCGGAGCAGTGTCTCACGGTCGCGCGCGGCGTACGAGAGCATGCTGTACGAGACCTTTCTTGTGTATCTTACGACGTCGGAGAAGGTCCACGTGCCGCCCTCCCACGGGGTGGTACATTCGACGCATTTTTTCGTATAGCGCCAGAGCTTTTCCTTCGGCACAACGGCAGGTGAAGCAAGCCGTGCATCGGCCGTTTCGACGAGCATGGAGAGGATGTTGCTGTGCACATAGGTGCCTGCGAGCGAGTATATCGGGAAGGTGTTGTACCATGAATCTCCCGCGACGACACCGACAAATCCCTCCTCCTCCATCTCACATGCAAGCTCATATCCGTAGGACTGCTCCTCACGCACGCAGAGCGGAGAAATTTCGGGCCAATGGGGATTGACACAGGGCGGGATGCTGATACGGTTCTCGTCCCATATCTGCTGATGATGGTCGATAAGCATCTGCGGCATCCAATCGCGGATGACGATATCGTTGATATATCTTGTCTCAACGAGATTTTCGTGCACAAAATCGCGGTTGTTGCAATGGCGTGCGTAGATGTGGTACATACCGGGGAAGCGAAGCCCCTCGTTTTCGGTGCCGAGGTACTTGTTGTACCAATTTGTCACCATTATCTCGCCATCGGGATTTACGCAGGGGATCATAATAAAGATGACGTTGTCAAGTATCTCGCGGGCTTTTTCGTGCTTTTCGCAAATAAGCTCATAAGCAAGCACGGGGGAGAATTGCGTACCCGCGGGTTCGCTTGAGTGAACGCCGTGAGTCTGCACGTAGACCGTTTTTCCTTTTTTTGCAAGCTCGGCTATATCGGCATCCGTAAGCCCTTTTGGGTCGGCAAGCGTGCGGGATATCTGTTTGTACTCGTCAAGGTGAGCCATATTCTCCTCGCTTGTAATTATTGCGTATATAAATGGGTTGCCAAGTGTAGTTTTACCCGGCTCTACTACCTTGATGCGGGGCGAATTCTCTTCGAGATGATAGAAATATTCGACTATCTTATCCCAAAGAATGAGCGTGCGGTCGGAGCCGGGCTCGACTCCGAAAAACTCAATCGGTGATCTTATCATATCTTCCTCCCAAAAAAAGACCAAGCTATTTACCTATATAATAGCTTGGTCTTTGCCTTTTGTCAAGGAGTATTCTCTATTTTTTTGTTCATACGGCGGCTTACGCCTTTCACGGTGAGATAGACCGTGATCCATATAATGAGATAGCAAGCGGCAAATATCGCCGTGAAGATGAAAAGTACCTCGCCCTCGGCGGCTCTTTTTATTGCAAGACTGTCTCCGTCTCTTCACGGGCGTATAAGATAACCTCCTCGTTGAGGTTTTTGTCGATCATTACAGTGCATTTCATTGGGATCCCTCCTTGCATTTTCATTATACAATGCGAAGTTTTTCTTTTCAATATGTCCGAAGTCTTCGGCTGTTTTATAAAAGTATTCGGTTGTATTATCTGTAAAACCTAAGGAAAAGCCCTTGCTTTTTGGGTGCTTTTGCGATATAATGCCAATGAAAGAGAGGGGTTGTCATGACAACTGATTTTTCAAAGGGGTCGCCGACGAAGCTGATATTGACTTTTACGGTCCCCTACCTTATCGGAAATCTGTTTCAGCAGTTTTATAATATTGCCGATACTGTAATAGTAGGGCAGATCCTCGGTGTAAAAGCTCTTGCGGCGGTGGGAGCATGTGGCAGTCTTGTTTGGTTTGCAAGCGGTGCTATACAGTCTCTCACAACAGGTTTTTCTGCGGTGACTGCCCAAAAATTCGGCGCAGGCGATATGGCGGGCGTCAAAAAGAGCTTTGCACTCTCCGTCATTCTGTCTGCCGTCATATCCGTATGCATGACGCTGCTTTGTTGCTTGTTTGCAATGCCCATGCTTCGGCTCCTAAAAACACCCGAGGATATAATCGATATGTCCTTTAGGTATCTTATATGTATCTTCGCGGGGCTTTGTGCTACGGCTCTTTACAATCTTTTGTCAAATATGATACGCGCGCTCGGAGATTCGCGTACACCGCTTTATTTCCTCGTTGTTGCAAGCGTTGTAAATATAATTCTTGATATCGTATTTGTCTTGTATTTTGAGATGGGACCCGGCGGTGCGGGCGTAGCAACCGTTGTTTCGCAACTCATTTCGGGAGTTTGCTGTATTTTCTATATTGTGAGAAGGATGCCGATACTGCATTTTGAAAGATCGGATCTATCCTTTGACGGAGCGCTTATAAAGCTTCTTTTAAAAACAGGACTTCCCATGGCGCTTCTCAATATGGTAATATCGGTGGGCGGAGTTATAACTACCTTCGTTTATAACCGACTCAGCACGCTTGCTGTAGCTGCATATACCGCTGCAAACAAGCTTGAACAATTTGTAATACAGCCCTTTTTGTCTCTCGGTTCGGCTGTCGCGGTCTTCTGTGCGCAAAATTACGGGGCAAAAGAATACCGCCGTATACGAATGGGCGTAAACAGTGCTCTTGTTATATCCTTTATATGGGTTGTGATAGCATCTTGTCTTGTCTTTTTGATCGGCAAGCCCGCACTTACGCTTGTAGTGAGTGCCGACGGAGTTACGGCAGAAGAATATAATACGATCCTCTCTAACGGCTTTTTCTATATTATAGCAAATACCTTGCTGTCGGTAATTCTTGCTCCTCTTGTGATATATAAATCGGCACTTCAATCTCTTTCTTGGGTGACATTGCCGCTCGTTTCGGGCTTTACCGAGATAATAGGACGTGCGGGAACAGCGCTTTTGCTCTCGCCGTTATTCGGCTTTGTCGGGGTATGCTTTGCAAATCCTGCCGCGTGGTTCATGGGACTTGTTCCCATCGTGATAGACTATTTTTTACTTGTTCGCAAACTGAAAAAACAGGAGGGGTAACAAATGGAGATCATCGACTTTCACATTCATCCGTATTATGAATACGACCCGGTGCCGACTCTTGACGGTATCGTTGCGGAACTCAAGGAAAAGGGTGTGTCGCTCGGCTGCGGAAGTGTTATATATAAAGATATGAAGAGATTGCCCACAGAGGATTACGAGACGATAATACCGCCGCTGAATGACAGGGCATATGCGCTCGGCAATGCAAGCGGCGGCATCATATATCCCGGCATTCACGTGCATCCCGCTTTTGTTGATATGTCTTGCAGGGAGCTTGAAAGAGCGAAGGCGAAGGGGTATCGGCTCGTTGGCGAGCTGCTTTATTACATGATGAGTTACGAGTGCTACGCGACCCCCGGACTTATTGAGATACTTCGCTATGCGGGTGAGCTCGGTATGGTCGCGAATTTTCACCCGACAGATCCCTCCGATATGTTCAAGCTTTGCGACGAGGTAAAGCATACTCCGCTCGTGTGGGCGCATCTTTCGGCGTATGGGGCTTTTGACGAGCATCTTGAGATGATGAGGCGGTATGAAAACGTGTACTTTGATATCTCGGCACACGGATGCGACCGCGAAGGAATTATCAGTCGTGCGATAGATGCGGTAGGTGCCGACAGGATACTTTTCGGTACCGATTACCCGGGTGAGACGCACGACAAATACATCGAGGGTGTGATGCGTGAGTGCAGTTGCGACTCCGAGCGAGAGAAGATATTCTCACTCAATGCAAAACGCTTGCTCGGACTTTGAGGGGGACATAATATGGAAATAATCGATATTCACGCGCATCCGTATTATAATTTTCACGAGCCGGTCAAGACTGCCGATGAATTCATGGCCGACAGCCGTGCATGCGGAATCACACGTGTTTGCGGAAGCGTGATATATAAAGAAATGTACAAAGACGAGAATATGAACAAATATCCGCCCGAGTACTATGAGAAAAAGGTGCCCGAGCTCAATGACATGGCGTACGGGCTTGCAGAAAAATACGAGGGCTTCTACTATCCGGGCATCCACGTCCATCCTGCGTTTGCCGATATGTCGATGCGTGAGCTTGAGAGGGCAAAGGAAAAGGGATGCCTCTTAGTGGGCGAACAGGTCTGGTACATGATGGCGTATAAAAAGTTTGCTACGGACAATTTTATCGAGATATGCCGACGTGCGGGAGAGTTTGGTATGGCGGTGAATATGCACCCGACAGACGTCTCCGATATGTTCGCACTCTGTGAAGCGGTGCGTGACACTACGCTTGTCTGGGCGCATCTCTCGGGCTATGAGATATTTGACGAAGAACTTGAAATGATGAAGAAATACGAGAACGTCTGGTTTGACATCTCGGCGCACGGATTGGACTTTCCCGACGGTATCCGCCGTGCGATCGACGCGGTCGGATACGACAGAATTTTGTTTGGCACCGATTACCCGGGCTATGACCCGAAGCCGTACATTGAAGCTGTCCTTCGTCAGTGCAACGACACCGAATGTGAAGCCATATTCTCGGGAAATGCAAAAAGATTGCTCGGATTGTGATGAAAAAATACATATTTGCAATAATTTTGACCTTTTGCCTGCTTTTTTGCTCGTGCGGCGAAAGCTTTCCGTATACGCACTCGGACGATGTTCCCATAATCTGTAACATTTCGGGAACAAGGGACATACGCTATTCGGACGGCGCACTGTTCTTTTCGGATAACGGGGAGAAAAGGTACGATATACGCACGGGAGATATCTCGGTGATATCTGAAACGGCCGAGAGCGATGCAGAGGATACCCCATACCCCGAGGCGTGGTCTGTGGGCGATATATCATATTATTACGAGAGCGTTTACGACGAAGAAAGAGAAGAATACCAAAAGGTGCTTGTCAGATGCGATACAAAGTCGGAAAATATCGAAAAATACGACAGTGAGATGCTCACGCTCTCGCGGCCCGTGTTTGTGCTTGATGAGAGGATATATTTCACCGACAGCAAGAGCATATTCTCGCTCGATAACAAGCTTGAGGATAAAAAGACGGTCGCAGAGGGCATATTTGCCTATGACGTTATAAGCGACGGTGAGTATATATATTACGGCGTGCAGACAGAGGTGAATCTGCAAGAGATATACCGAATGACGCTTGATGGAAAGGATGCTGTGTCAATTGGGATATTTTGCCGCCCGGGTGAGCTTTTTATGAGCGAAAATTATCTTTATTATAAATCGCACGAGGAGATACCGCTCGGCGGAGATATCGCCCTTGAAGGAAAGCATATATACCGCGCAAGGCACGACGGAAGCGAAAAGCAGACTGTCTATACCTTTGATGGGGAGACGGAAAACTGCAGAACACGCTCCGAGTGTTATGTCGGAAACTATATATACGCGCTTTACGAATACGTAAGCGAGGATGGACATTATCTCAGCTTTGACGAGGGTAGATATGAGCTTCTTCGCATCGATATGACGACAGGTGAGACGATGATAATAAACAAAGAAGAAACAGAGGCAGATACAACAGATGAATAACTTCAAAAGAGTAAAATGGGCGTGCTATACGGCGAATATGTCGATGGCGATAGTGACAAATCTTCCGCCGCTGCTCCTTCTTACCTTCAGAGAAATGTACGGAGTATCCTATTCCGAGCTCGGTCTTCTTATAGCCGTGAACTTTTTCTCCCAGCTTACAATAGACCTTATCTTTTCGTTCTTTTCGCACAGATTTAATATTGCAAGGGCGGTCAAATTTACGCCCGTGCTCACGCTTGCCGGACTTTTTGTATATGCCGTGTGGCCGTGGATTTTTCCCTCGCAGATATTCGCAGGGCTTCTTATCGGAACGGTCATCTTTTCGATGTCGGGCGGCTTTGTTGAGGTGCTTATAAGCCCGGTCATCGCGGCAATACCCGCAGAAAATCCCGACCGCGAGATGAGTAAGCTCCATTCGGTCTACGCTTGGGCGGCGGTCGTGCTTACCGCCCTCTCAACACTATATCTGCTCGTGTTCGGCGGTGAGCGCTGGCAGATACTTGTGCTTATTTCCATGATAGTACCTCTTGTGTCTGCGGTCCTTTTTGCGAGTGCGAAGATTCCCGAGATGCAGACACCGAAGGCGGCATCCGGCGCTCTCGGACTTCTTCGAAACAGTGGACTGTGGCTATGCGTTGCGGCACTCTTTCTTTCGGGTGCGGCTGAGCTTATAATGTCACAGTGGAGCTCAAGTTATCTTGAGGCGGCGATGAAGATACCAAAGGTCTGGGGGGACATTTTCGGAGTGGCATTCTTTTCTCTTACACTGGCGCTTGGAAGAACGTTCTATGCAAAATACGGCAAGGCGCTTGAGCGTGTTCTGCTTTTCGGTGCACTCGGTGCTACCGTCTGCTATCTTTTTGCGGCACTTGCCCCCTATCCGATAATTGGGCTTGTCTCCTGCGCGCTTTGCGGATTTTTCGTGTCGATGCTCTGGCCCGGAACACTGCTTGTCGCATCGAACAGATTCCCTGCGGGCGGAATATTCGTGTATGCCATTATGGCGTCGGCCGGAGATCTCGGCTCGTCGATAGGGCCTCAGCTTATCGGTATCGTGACCGATGCGGCGATGAAGATAGAGAAGGTGGCATCCCTTTCGGGTATGCTCGGCCTTTCATCCGAGCAGATGGGAATGAAACTCGGTATGCTTGTCGGAATGCTTTTCCCGCTTGCCGGAACCTTCCTTTATATTAAAATTTGGAAGAGCAGAAAAAAATATTGATTTTAGTAAAAAAATATGATAGAATAAATTGTAATTTATTTTGCTCTAATAAGGAGATTGTTATGAAAAAGGTTTACACAGGTAAAACTAAAGACGTATATGCTCTTGACAACGGAAACGTAATGCTCAAATTCAAGGACGATTGCACCGGCAAGGACGGAGTGTTCGATCCGGGTGAGAATACTGTCGGTCTTACCATCGACGGTATCGGCAAGGCGAATCTTGAGACCTCGGTCTACTATTTCGAGATGCTCAAAAAGGCGGGTATAAAGACACACTATGTTTCTGCCGACATAGAGAACGCTACAATGGAGGTCCTTAACGCAGAGTGCTTCGGCAAGGATCTCGGCGGCGGCGGACTCGAGGTCATTTGCCGTCTCGTTGCAACGGGAAGCTTTATCCGCAGATACGGCGAGTACATCAAGGACGGCACACCGCTCGAGGGCGGCTATGTTGAGTGCACCTTCAAGAATGATGCGAAGGGCGACCCGCTCGTAACAGGCGAGGGACTCGTTGCGCTCAAGGTCATGACAGCCGAGATGTTTGAGAGTCTCAAGGAACAGACACTTAAGATCACAAAGATAGTTGCCGACGACCTTAAGACCATCGGACTTGATCTCTGGGATATCAAGTTCGAGTTCGGTTACAACAACGGCGAGGTAGTTCTTATCGACGAGATCGCATCGGGCAACATGAGAGTATACAAGGACGGCGTTATCGTTCCTCCGGTAGAGCTCACAAAACTTATCAACAACAGATAAAATAAAATTCCTCCCCTTGGCGAACCTACCGTAGAGCAGGCTCGCCAGCTATGATCGCCTGCGGCGAGTTTAGAGTTATGATTGGCTACGCCAAGTTATGATGTGCCTTCGGCACAGTTTGAAGTAAGTGGGCGATCATATCATAACGTTTGCTCATAACGGTGAGCGCGAGCGAACCTCATAACTCATAACTAAAAATAGTATTTGTGTCCACAAATGCAGTGCTTCGTCTGTCTTAATTAAAGA
>JAZNZQ010000085.1:0-3589 GCA_045595035.1 Eubacteriales bacterium
TATGGCGGTCACTCCTTGGGGAGATCTCTATCCCTGTCATCAGTTTGTCGGTGAGGAAAAATTCAAGCTCGGCGATATCTGGCAGGGCGTCACCAACAAGGCGATACAGAACGAATTTGCCGACTGCAACGTGTACGCACGCCCCGAATGCGCCGATTGTTGGGCAAAGCTTTACTGCTCCGGCGGATGTGCGGCAAATGCATATCACTCTACCGGCTCTGTCAAGGGCGTGTACAAATACGGCTGTGAGCTTTTCCGTAAGAGAATGGAATGTGCAATAATGGTCGCCATCGCGCGCACCTTTGCCGATGAATGATATGAAGACTCCCATTTGTGATTTTGTAAGAGAATACGCTAATGGCGGCACGCTCAGACTGCATATGCCGGGTCACAAGGGCAAGGGGGAGACCGAGGCGTACGATATCACCGAGATCGCGGGCGCAGATTCGCTCTTTGAAGCCGACGGTATCATTGCCGAGAGCGAGAGGAATGCAAGTGAGCTTTTCGGTGCCGATACCTTTTATTCGACCGAGGGTTCATCGCTCTCTATCCGCGCGATGCTCTATCTTGCACAGACTTATGCAAAGGAAAAGGGAAAAGCACGAGCGAAGATAGCCGCGGGGCGTAATGCTCACAAGACATTTTTGTCGGCGGCAGCATTGCTTGACCTTGACGTTGTTTGGCTGTATTCGGAGAATGACGCGGATTACCTCAGCTTTGAAATATGCGCCGACAAGCTTGAAGTGCTATTTGAGGACGAGTGCCCCGATGCGCTCTATCTGACAAGTCCCGATTATCTCGGAAATACACTTGATATTACAGAAATAAAGAAGGCCTGCCGAAAATACGGCGTGCTTCTTTTGGTTGACAACGCGCACGGAGCGTATCTTAAATTTCTCTCTCCTTCGCGTCATCCGATAGACCTTGGCGCCGATATGTGCTCGGATTCCGCTCACAAGACTCTTCCTGTGCTCACGGGCGGAGCGTATCTTCATATATCAAAAAATGCCCCGAGGATGCTCTCGGAACGCGCACGGGATGCGCTGGCGCTTTTTGGCTCGACAAGTCCGTCGTACCTGATACTGCAGTCGCTTGACAGAGCAAACAGGTACTTGTCGGACGGATATTCCGATGAGCTTGCAAGACTTTGCAAAATTCTCGCGGATACTCGGGCGCGGCTTGAGGCGGCGGGATATGTTTTCTCGGGCGATGAGCCGACAAAGCTGACTGTATGTCCTCGCACATACGGATATACAGGAGATGAGCTTGCAGAGCTTCTTCGTGCCGCACGCTTTGAGTGTGAGTTTGCCGACCCCGACTATACCGTTATGATGTTCACTCCCGAGATATCGGAGGAGGATATAAAAAAGCTTGAAGCATTCCTTCTGTCGCTTACGAAAAAAGAGGAAAAGACAAAGAATACGCCCGATATTCCGAGAGCGAAGTGTGTGATGTCGGTACGCGAGGCGATGCTTTCCCCCGCCGAAGCTCTTCCCGTAAGAGATTGTCTCGGGCGTGTGCTTGCCGCCGCATCTGTTGCTTGTCCCCCCGCAGTCCCGATACTTGTGTGCGGAGAGGAGATCGACGAGCGAGCTATCGAGCTTTTTGAGTATTACGGGATCGATAAATGTACAGTTGTGAAATAAAAAAGCCATCATTTGCAAATGATGGCTTTTTCTTTATTCGTATACGTCCTCTGAGAGAGAGGTCGCAATGCTTGAAGGGGAAAAATACTCCATCGGGTCAACGTGGATGCCGTCCACTGTCATTTCGAAGTGAAGATGCGGCTCGTCGGCGATCTCAACAATGGCACTATCGCCTACAAGGCCGATACACTCGCCCGCCTTGACCGCAGAGCCGACTGTAAGAGATTCGGGGATCTCGGGATCGAGATTTTTGTAGATAGTGAGCGCGCCGCCGTTGTGCGAGAGCGAGATGCACCTTCCCATAAGCGGATCGGTCCATATCTGCGATACCGTGCCGTCTGCCGCAGCTCCTACCTTGTCATTCTCGTTGCAGGCGATGTCAACTCCGAGATGCACGCGCCAATCGTCCATCGTTGCCGAATAGACCGCGGTGTCCTTATCGTGCGCCTTTGCTACCGTTCCTTTGACTGGCGCGTAAAAGGTGGGAAGGGTGGGCGTGGGTAGGTCGGTGTTCTCAAAATTGCCGTCGCCCGGCGTTACGACAGAAGGACCGGTCGTATCGGGGAGACCTGTCGTGTCGGGTGCATCGAGTCCTGTCGGCTTAGATGCCGTCGTATCGGGGCGGGGGCGTGTTTCGGGCGCTCTTGTGGTCGTGGGAGAAAGTGTCGTGTCATTGCCCGAGGTAGTCTCTGCCTGCTCGCGTCTTGCGCGGTTGACGCTTGAGGTGACGGCGATCACTATTGCCAGCGCGCAAAGAAGGAGTACCATTGATACGTACAGTATGCGGTTTACCCTTGCTTTTGTTTGTTTGTTATCCATTTTGAAAAATCCTTTCTGTTTTTGTCTTACAGAGCTATTTTGTACAGAGAAGGATCATTTTATTCAGTTTGAAAAATAAAAAGAAAAAGCCCCTTTCTGCAAAAACTAATAAAAAGCTTTTGAAAGGGGAACAGGGGAAACCTTTTACTTAAAAGGTTTCCCCTGCCGTTCATATAGTTTTCACAAATTCATCTATTGCTTCATCTGTCAGCTCGGGAAGCTCTGCCTTCTCAAGTGACCAGCGCTCGATATGCTCGGCGCTCTCGCCCGTGGAGAGAGTTTTAAGCTCGCCCAAGCTTTCTACCTCGAGAAAGAGCTTGTTCGTGTAGGTCTCAAAGGACATACCGCCGTCGGGGTAGTTGCCGTTCTCCTTTGCCTCGAATCTCTTGATAAAGAGGTCTCCGTGATTGAAGAACATTGCGTACCCATGCTCGGAGTTTAGTCCGAACTTGAAGGGGATATCGCCCGCAGACGCATCCTGACGGAGTATCATATATCGGTCAAGCCAAGAAAAGCGCTTGTCGGTCATGCGGTTGTAGCTCCAGAGTGCGACGTGACGGTTGGCAAGCACGCCCGTGTTCCTTGTCGGCTGAGGTACGATAACAGTGCCGCCCGCAGAGAGGACCGAGATGCCCCACGGAGCGAGCGTTACGGGCCAAGCTGCGCGGTTTGTGACACGCATCGATACCTTGACGTCGGTGCCCGTCTCTGCCATCTCCACCTCTATTTCATACTGATAGCCGTTCCATTTCTGTGTTTCGGGAGAGAATATCGCTCCGCGCTCGGTAAGCGTGTAGGGAACGGGAGAGTTGTCGGGATAATAGCTTCTCGGATATCCCTCGGGGCTTGTCCAGAGTCGATGGCCGCCGTATATGTACCAGGTCGAGCCCTCGCCGTATGCATTATCAAATGCCTCGCCGCGCTCGAAAAAGACACGCTCCCTGTCCTCGAACATAATGTTTTCGCCGTCTGCAAAGGAATATCGGATGATCCTTGGTCCTATGTCGCGCGTTACTACCGCGACTGCCGTACCGTTCGATATTTCAAGGCAGCTGGCGTATCCGTCGTACTCAATTTCTGTCTTTGTTATGATGATAAACCGCCTTTCAATGATGCTTTTTGAC
>JAZNZQ010000086.1:0-2920 GCA_045595035.1 Eubacteriales bacterium
AAGCCGCTATCGGATACACACCCGTCGTGTGATCCACGAAATAGGTGTCAAATCCGCTCTTCTTTATCTCGTCAATACTGAGGTCTCTTGTTAGTTGATGGATTATCGCCGCCACCATTTCCATGTGGGCAAGCTCCTCGCTGCCGACGTCTGTAAGGACGCCTGCGATCTCGGGATACGGCATGGAATACCTTTGATTCAGGTATCTCATCGATGCGCCGATCTCACCGTCGGGCCCTCCGAGCTGACTGATTATCGCCATCGCAAGCTTTGCGTTGGGATTTTTAATCTTTACGGGGTATTGAAGCTTTTTTTCGTATATCCACATATCAGTTTGCCTCCGCTTCCCACGGCCATGGAGAGTCGTTCCACTGCCATGCCTTTGTGTTATTGTTTCCAAAGATCGTGATAGGTCCGTACTTTGATTCGTACTCCTCCATCACTTCCTCACGCATCTTTCTCATCGAGCTGTAATACTCGAGAGCGGAGGTATTATCCTGATATGCGTCAAGATAAAGCGCCGTTTCCTGTATCGCAAAATCAAGCATACGGAGCTTATTCATAAGCGCACTTCTGCTTCTATCCATTGAATGCCCCTCCGTTTCTGTATCCGAGGAAGGGCTTGTCGAGTTCAGCGAAGATCGTACCCGCGCAAAAGCCGGCTTCAAGGTCCTTTATATTCTGCCAATTCTGATAGGGGGAATACACCATTGCAAGAGAATCTCTGCAGCAGCGTCCTTTAGGCGATGCATTTACCTGCATCTCACCGCGGGATGAACGCTCACCGAGCATTCGTAATATTCTTTGCTCGTTTGCCCGCTCTCTCGCGGTCCTGTAGTCTTTTTCCATATTTGTTTTTGCCTCTCTTTTGATATTAAGACCGCGCAGGCGGTCTTGTTATCATCTTATGCAAGAGCAAAGCGAGACGTCAATCAAATGCGAAATAACTGTATTCCCTTTCGACTGACTTGTCCGCCTCATCAAGAGATGCCGCAAAAGCTTCATCACTCATATCGATGGCTCCGAGTATTTCGCTTGAGGAAAAGACCGCAATGCGAAACGAGGGAGAAAGTGCGCCGTACGAAAAGGCACTTTTTACCTTTGGTCCGTGTGCTCCGAATACTATTACGTCGCTGTCGCATACGACCGGTAAAAAGATATCATACAGTGGGCTCTCATGTACGGAGGAACCGATATAAGTTACTCTCGCACGGTTATTTGAGAAAGACAGCGCCGTTATCGGTTGCACCGAACGCTCTATATATGTACGGCGTCCGATGTCAATTTCAACACTGTTGAAAAAGATTTTTTCCTCAACCTCGCTATCGTATAAAAGCACATTGATCCCCTTCTCTTCGGCGATCCTCACAAGCGAACCGAATATCTCGTCATCATCCTCGTTTTGCGGTAACGGCAGAAGAATACTTCTGATATATATTTCATCCGAGAGTCTTTCAAAGGTCTTAATATGTCGGTCGTGATAATGGGTGAGCATATACGTCTCGACATCGCAGACCGCAAGTGCCTTCCCCGCAAGAACAAGCGCAAGGCCAAAGTTGTACGAGCCGGTTGACACGTCGCATATGAGTGCGCGCCCCTCAGATACTACGGTAAATCCGTCGTTCACGGAATCGGTGATGTGCATTCCCATAAGCTCTCCCCTGTGTTCTGCGGTGTATGCCCCAAGACATATAGCAAAGCTCAAGACTGCAGATACCGCGGGAACAAGGAAAAGCCGCTTACGCCATATCCTCACGACGAGCATTATAAAAAGAACAAGTGTCATACTTAGAATTATCCATTTTGCAAACGGATATCGAAGCGAGACCAGGACACCTCGCGGTCTTGACAAAAACGCACAGATGTCAAGCATGATATCCGACAGCTTGCCGACACACCAAGCACAGCATGAGCCGAGTATCGGGATCTTGCGAAGCAGTATCACAAAAGGAGACAGCATCAGTATAATGTCGGCAAAAGGCGAGAGAAGGAAATTGCCTATCACCGCTATAAGCGACGTTTCGCCGAAATAAAGCCATATCGCGGGAAGGACCGCCAGCGTTGCGATAAAGGTAACAGAAAAGCTCATACACAGATAGTACAAGCACAAATAAAGCAGATCGGACTTTATTCTGCCGAGCTTTTCCTCAAAAAACTCCTCAAGCGTTTCTTGGAAAGTGACCATTCCTACCATTGACAAAAACGAAAGCTCAAGTCCGATGTCAAAAAACGCACCGGGAGACACTATGCAAATAAGTGTCACCGAGAAGAAAAGCGAGGTCAGCATATCCCTGTTTCTGCCGATAAAATAGCCGAAATAAGCGATAAACAGCATTATCGCAGAACGTATCATCGACATTTGCATTCCGGTAAGTATAACGTATGATACGGTAAGAAGAGCAAGCACGATAAGTCTCGGCTTCTTCGGCATACCGATATATGAAAGCATAAGTCCGATGTTTCCGATAAGTATGGTCAGGTGCATTCCGCTCAGCGCCAAAAGATGCGAGACCCCGACGTATCTGATATCGCGGTCCTCTGCCGCGCTTAAGGAATCACGGTTTCCGAGCAAGATCGCACGCGAGAGTCCCGAGCGCTCCTTCCCTATCGCATCCTCAAGTATTCTGTCGAGCTTCATGTTTAAATTGTCGGCAAAAATGAACAGATCAAATCCCGCTTCCCCCATGAAGCGCAGATCATCCTCGGAGTATGAGTGTGCGGTAAGCGATCGCCCCTTTGATATTCCTATCATCTTTTCGGGATATCCGTTTATATCCTCCTCAAGTGCGCAAAAATCCACCTTTGCGTAAAAATTCTGTCCCACCGCAAACGGAAACCGGTATTCGCACTCAAGCTTCATCTTTGTGTTGACGGAATCTCCGTTTATCTTTGATACGTCTATAAAAATATAGCTTGCATA
>JAZNZQ010000087.1:0-3540 GCA_045595035.1 Eubacteriales bacterium
TGAAATGGAGTACGACGTACATACTCCCGAAAAATACGGCATATATCAGTCGGTCGGAGACACCACGGGCCCCGGCGGATTTATAAGAGCGCTCCGTACTATTCCGATGTTTGAGGATATCGCGCTTGCTATCAAGGAGTACTCTCCCAATGCATGGGTCATCAACTATACAAACCCCATGGCTATATGTGTCAAGGCGCTTTACGAGACCTTCCCCGAAATAAAGGCATTCGGTTGCTGTCACGAGGTCTTCGGCACGCAAAATCTTCTCTGTTCTGCGCTCGATGACATCTGCGGTATAAAGGGCGTAAAGAGGCAGGAGCTTTTCACCGAGGTCGTAGGTGTAAATCACTTCACTTGGTTTACAAAGGCAAAATACAGAGATATAGACCTTATGGACGTCTATGATAAATTCTCGACAAAATATTACGAGACAGGATTTGAAAAAGAGGGTGAGAAGGATCATTGGATGAACAGCACCTTCTCGAGCGCAAAGAGAGTTACATTCGACCTCTTCCGCCGTTTTGGATATATAGGCGCGGCAGGAGACAGGCATCTTGCCGAGTTTATGCCCGCCGAGGATTATCTTGCTTCTCCCGAGCAGGTGAAGGAATGGAAATTCGGCCTTACCACGGTAGAGTGGAGAAAGAACCACAAGATAGAACGCGAACAAAAGAGAGACCGACTGCTCTCGGGCGAAGAAAAGCTCGTTCCCAAGGATTCGGGCGAAGAGGGCGTTGATCTTATCCGCGCGCTTATCGGACTTTGTCCCCTTGTCACAAACGTAAACATTCCCAACCGCGGACAGATAGACAACCTTCCCATAGGTTCTGTCGTTGAGACAAACGCGGTATTCTCGGCAGACACGCTCTCCCCCGTATACGCGGGAAAGATCCCCGAGTCTATTCTTCCTCTTATTGCAAGGGTATCCGAAGAAAACGACGACGCGGTCGAGGCGGCCGTCTCGCGCTCGCGCGAAAAGGCACTCTCGGCATTCAAGAAAGGACATCTTCTCGACAAGCTTTCGGACAGTGACAAGGAAGCGATGTTTAACGAAATGTTCGACGCGACAAAAGAATATCTTAAGATGTATAAATAAGAGAAAAAGAGTTGCACCACGGTGCAACTCTTTCTTTTTACTTAGCTTTTCTTATAGTAAACGCAAACGATATATGCGGCGTGTTGATATAATATCTCTCTGCGAGTGCGGGACCGCATGCAGCCGAGCCGACACCTGCCGCGAGATAGTCAACGCGCACGTTCGTGTATTTGTCGGGTACAAGCTCAAAGTTGTGCTTCTTTGTCTGAAGCTCGTCTATGCTGTACTGTGACACGTTTATATCAAAGCTGTCGCGCGCGACAAATTCGTACTCGCCAAGCTTGAGATACTTGGTCTTGTAGTGATTTCCGTGCTCCTGCGGCTTGAGATAATCGACGTATTCGCGCTCGGCGGTGCTATCATAGAGTCCTATCTTTGAGCCGTGATGCATATCGATATAAGATTCGTGCGGTCCGTAGCCGAAGTAGGTGAAGTCCTTTGCCTCGGTCTTGAATTCAAAGCCGAAACGCGGCAAAAATCTTCTCGTCAGATCAAGCTCGCCCTTGAGTGCGACATCTATCTGTCCGTCACCGCAGAAGGTGTATGTGACGGTGTAATCGATCAGCTTTGATCTTGAAAGGGGTAACAGAGCTGCGTGAACGGTTATCTTGTTATCCTCGATCTTTGCGTCATATACCTTTGTTTTAAGGTGATCGTATTTCTCGTCGATCCACTTTGCCTTGATATGTCTATCGTTGTCTATTGGCGCACGCCAGCCGGTTATCTTCATCGGGGATTTCAAAAAGTCGCCAAGCTCCTCGATATAACCGTAGTGCATATTGAATCGGTAGGAGAAGTTCTCGCCCGTGATGATAGCATACTCGCCCTCATGTGTGATATCTACACTTCCCTTGCCGGAATCCGCCGCATTGCCGTCCTTTATCTTGTGTTGCGTGAATGCGACCTCGTATCCGTCCTTGTTTTTCATATAAACATTGAGGTATGCACCAAGCGCGCAGGGCATCACGTCAAGCTCAAGCGCGATCACATCGCACGCATGCGGTGCGGTAGAAAGCGCGAGCGCTCCGTCCTTTTTCACCTTGCCGTCAACGACATATTCGTATGTAAAATCAAAATCTGAGAAGCAAGTGAAGTCATATTTGTTATAAACGATAAGTGTCTTGCCGTCATACTCTGTCTTAAGCGGCTGATAACAAACCTTTGCCTCGTAAGTACCTGCCTTGTAGCTCCTGTCGGGCATAACAAGACCGTCGCAACAGAAGTTGGAATCGTGAGTTTCTTCTCCAAAAGCTCCGCCGTATCCGAGCTTTCCGTCACCCAAAGGCGATGCGTGGTCGGCCCATTCCCAGATGCAGCCGCCTATCATCTGCGGCATCTTGTCGATGACATCCCAATAGTCAAACAGATCTCCGGGAGAATTACCCATCGCGTGACAGTACTCACACCAAAAGAGCGGTCGAGTGTCACCCGTTACCGTCTGATAGTCAAGCATTTCACTCGGAGTCACATACATACGGCTGACAACATCGACCGTATCGGGATCCTTTTGACGAGCGTTACAGCAGTATGCGTTCTCGTAATGTATAAGTCTGCGATAGCCGAGATTGGTATCGTGAGTGCGAAGATAATCGCTCATCGCGGCGAAGTTCTCGCCGTAGTTTGACTCGTTACCAAGGCTCCACATAATAATAGAGGTTCTGTTTTTGTCGCGCGCAAAAAGGCGCTCTGCGCGGTCAAGGAATGCCGCCCTCCACATAGCGTTTCTTGCGGGCCACAGACTGCTCTCGTCATATCCGTAACGCTTGTCGCTTCTGCCGTAGCGCGTACAAAAGCCGTGAGTTTCGATGTCCGCCTCGTCAACGACATAGAAGCCAAGCTCGTCGCAAAGCTCCATAAAGTAGGGCGGCGCCGGATAGTGAGATGTACGTATGCAGTTGATGTTAAGCTCCTTCATCTTCGTAAGATCGCGAAGGATATCCGCCTCGCTCATTGTAAAGCCCTTGTAGGGATCGGTATCGTGGTGGTTCACGCCCTTGAGCTTGACCGAAACGCCGTTTATAAGAAGCTCACCCTTTTCACTTACAGACTGTGTTCTGAAACCGAATCTTATCGGGATAAACTCGCCCGCTTTTTCGATCACGGCGGTGTAAAGATAGGGGTTTTCCGCATTCCAGAGGATGGGATCTTTCCCTTCTGTTTCTTTTCCGTTTGCATCGTAAAGCTTATATGGATGCTCGCACGAGAATCTCTTGTCATCGTACGAAACGGTTATATCATGAAGATGCCCTGCGGGACGCGAGAGCATATATACGTCGCGGAATATTCCGTTGCACCTGAATGAGTCCTGGTCCTCAAGATAGCTTCCGACGCACCATTTCCATACTTTAACGATTATCTCGTTCTCGCCCTCGTGAAGCTCTGTCTTAAACTCGGACATACAGTGCGATACACTTGAATATCCGACGTATTTACCGTTTATA
>JAZNZQ010000088.1:0-2691 GCA_045595035.1 Eubacteriales bacterium
CCGCCTGCGCCGAGGATCATAATGTCGCCCTTGATCTTAGCGATGTCAGCGACGAGCTTGTCGCTCGGAGTGGTGAGTAGTTCGTTAAGTTTTTCTTCAGTCCACATAATAGTCTCCTTAGAATTTATATTTTTATTTTAATAGATCTTTAAGTATGATGCTTGAAACGTACTCGGCGCGCTTCAGTATTTCAGCGCTGTCGGTCATATCCTTTGCGAAAAGCGCCGAGAGAGTATGAATATTCGAAAAATACGAAAATCCGAAGTTCGTGATAGAAACGATCACCTGATACTCGTCCGCGTCGTCACGGAAGAGCCCCTCTTCCCTGCCGCGCCTGAGCTGCTCCTTTATATAATTAATGGTAGGCTCCTTCAGGCGTCTTACCTGCTCCGCAGATATGCTTCTGCCGTAGTTGAGGTTTTCCCACATAAGCATTCTGACAAACGAGGGGGTCTCCTCAAGGAAGCGGAAATAGGTATATACGATATTCTTTATAGCCAGCGCGGGATCGAGATTGTCAACACAGAAGCCCGCCTCACGCTCGGCAAGCTTGCCGTAGACCGAAAGAAGCGCAGCCTCGTAAAGACCGTCCTTGCTTTCGAAATGCTGATATATCATACGCTTGTTGACTCCGGCGGTGAGCGCGATCTCATCAACTCTTGCGCCGAAATAGCCCTTTTCGGAGAACTCACACTCAGCGGCGGCAAGTATCTTAGCCTTCGTTATCTCTGATTTTGCTAGCTTATGCTGCATATGCTCTCCTTTCAAAAAAGTAACTACATAGTTATTTTATCATATCAAAACTCCTATGTCAATAGGCAAATGAAAAAATATTTTTATATTAATTTTCCTAAAGTAATTGACTTTATCATTTTTTTGATGTATAATCTAGGTAACTAAACAGTTATTCTGAAAGGAATCATTAAAATGTTAAAGGTTGCAATTGTTGGTACCGGTATTATCGTGAAGTCGCACGTTAAGGGCATTTCCCAGCTTGATGACGTAGAGCTTGTTGCTGTATGCGACATTAATGAAGAAAAAGCAAAGGCGTATTCCGAGGAGTGCGGTGTTCCCTACTTCCTTAATTATAAGGATATGCCTGCCGCAATTGATTTTGACGCGGTTATCCTTAACCTTCCCCACGGACTTCACTGTGAGGTCTCCGAGTTCTTCCTTGACGCAGGCAAGCACGTTCTTTGCGAAAAGCCCATGGCTAACAGTGTCGAGGAATGCAAGAGAATGATCGCGGCGGCAGAAAGAAACAACAAAAAGCTTGCTATCGGTCACATTCAGAGATATATGGAGTCTATCGGTCTGGTTAAGCAGATCTATGAATCAGGCGAGCTCGGTAAGCTTTGTATGTATACCGAAAACCGCACCGTCAATTACTTCGACGAGAAGCGTCCGAGATGGTTCCTTGATAAGAAGATGGCAGGCGGCGGAGTCGTTATGAACTACGGCGCGCACGCCTTCGATAAGCTCTATACCATTTTCGGTGATGACGTTAAGATCACCGCTCTCGACGCTCAGGTCGCAAACTACGCAAACGATGCCACCATCGAGGGTCACGCGCACATTTTCGCTAAGTTTGATAACGGTGTTTCCGCTTCCATAACCTTCTCGGGTTATACCAACACCAACTACGATGCGTTCTACTACTTCACCAAGGGCGCGCTCAAGGTCAACAACCACGCCGTTGCGATCAACCGCGGCGACGCTTCGAAGGGCTTTGAGGACATAACTCCCGATCTCGGCACCTCAAACTTCGCAAGACAGCTTGACGCATTCCACAAATACATCAAGGGCGAGCCCACCGACATTCCCACGGGTGAATACGGAATGAAGGTAATTGAGACCATCGAAGAGGTCTACAAGCATATCATCTGATTTAACTCTCATATTAAAAAGCGGCTGGCGCATTTTGGCGCAACCGAAAATGACCGAGAAATAAGTAAAACAGTTTAAGAATCAATAAATGAGCTAAGTTTTATTATATAAGGTTGAAATTCTACGAATTTCTCCATTTAACTACGGTCATTTTCTATCTCCGTTTTCTCCCTCTCGACGTACGTTTGTACGCCTTCGGGTCGAATAACGAAGATTTTCGCTCAAAATCCCCTCATCCCCTTAACGCGCGAGAGGCTGGCTCAAGTTTTTGAACTTGAGCCAGCCTCTTTGTTTGCTTATACAAAAAATGACACAGCCGCGCTTTGTAAAGCTATTTCGCAACGTTCTTTTTCGCGCGTGCTTCTTTGTCGCGCAGTCGGTAATCACGTGAGCGCTTTTTCTTAACGTACGTGGTATACGCGAAGAGAATTATGACGGCTCCGACTATTGTAGCCGCTGTAACGTGTATCCAGGGCTCAATAGAGCCTGAGATCTTAAGATCCTCCCAGAGAGTATTGACTCTTGCCTGTGTTTCCGCATCGAATGCGCGGTAGCAGGCGGGATCGGTGCTTTCTTCAAAGAGCGCGTTATAATTCTTGTTTACAACGTCGGGAAGATAGTTGTAAAGAAGCTCGTAAGCGCCCTCGCCGTTTTCGCCCTCATAAGCGTATTCTGCCATAGCCTCGATATATTCCTCGCTATTCTGAACGGCAGTATTCGGGGAAGCGTATCCGATATAGATCGCGTTGGCTACCGCCGCCTCCTCACCGATCATAAAGTTTATATATTCCTTTGCGAGATGAG
>JAZNZQ010000089.1:0-6782 GCA_045595035.1 Eubacteriales bacterium
TGTGATATAATATTATCAAGAACAATTCTTAATAAGGAACTGTTATGAAAAACAAAAGAAATACTTTACAAAAACAGATCGTGTTTGACGTCTTTGAGACTCTGCACAATCACCCCTCGGCGGGAATGGTATATGACGCGGTAAACGAGAAGTTTCCCGGCATAAGTAAAGCGACGGTCTACCGACTTTTGGCAGAAGCGGCAGACGAAGGAAAGATACAGCGGCTCAAGCTCCACGACGTACCCGACAGATATGACGTAACGACATGCGATCACTGTCATATCGTGTGCAAGGAGTGCGGTGCGGTAGCCGACGTCGATATCGATTTCGACTCTGCCCTGCTTTCGGCAAAAGCATCGGGACACGAGGGCTTTACGGTCGGCGATTGCCACATCGAATTTACAGGTCTTTGCCGTGCCTGTGCCGAACAACAAAAACAAAAATAAAATTTTATAATTATTTTAAAGGAGATTTTTATCATGAAAAAATGGAGATGTTCAGTTTGCGGAGAGATCGTTATAGGAGATAATCCCCCCGAAAAGTGCCCGCTTTGCAAGCAGCCCGCTGAAAAGTTCGTTGAGGTCGTTGAAAACAAACTCGACTGGGCAGCAGAGCACGTTGTAGGCGTTGCTAAGGATGCTCCCGAAGAGATCAAGGAAGGCCTTCGCGCTAACTTCAACGGCGAGTGCATGGAAGTCGGTATGTATCTCGCAATGGCAAGAGTTGCTCACAGAGAGGGCTACCCCGAGATCGGTCTTTACTGGGAAAAGGCAGCATACGAAGAGGCAGAGCACGCTGCAAAGTTTGCAGAGCTTCTCGGTGAGTGCGTCTCCCCCTCCACAAAGGAAAACCTCACTGTAAGAGTTGAAGCCGAGAACGGCGCAACCGCAGGTAAGTTCGAGCTTGCTAAGATGGCTAAGCAGCTTAACCTCGACGCTATCCACGACACAGTTCACGAGATGGCACGCGACGAAGCTCGCCACGGCAAGGCCTTTGAGGGACTTCTTGCAAGATACTTCAAGTAATATAAACATCGCATCGCATATCGGAGGAGAAGATCATGAAAGAAAACTACATTGTATGCAACTGTAAGCAGGTAAGCTTTGCGGATATCGCAAACGCACTTGACGCACATAAAAAGTTTGACTCTGTTCTCGAAGCATTCGAGAACGTAAAGAACGTTACACATTGCTCCACCGGTTGCGGCGGATGCCATCAGAAGGTGCTCGACATCATATCCGAAATAATGATGGGACACTAAATTATTCACATAAAAAGCGGAGGTTTTCACCTCCGCTTTTTGTTTATTCGAGATCGTTATCGTATTCCGACGTGTCAATAATCAGCTTCTTGCATTTCGGGCAGCAATAACTTTCAACGTAATTCGGTGTCAAAAGCGGTGTCTCCAGATGGAAAGCATATTTTTCCTTTCCGTCGGGAAGCATGGAAATCTTATGCTTTCGCTCACTCCAGATAGCGGCACCGCAATTTAGGTAGCCGCGAAGCATTTCCGCTCCGCAAAAAGGGCAGTTGATCAATTTGCACTCCTCCTAATTATCCTTTTTCATTTCAAGATACGGCATCACGTCGAAGCCGCATTTGCGGTAGAGCGCGACGGCGTTTTCGTTTTCTTCCTCTGCTTCAAGTCGGAAGAGCACACCCGTGTAGGTGAGATCAAGATGCTCAAAAAACTTCTTTCCGTATCCCTTTCCGCGATGCTCGGGCAGAAAATAAAGATCCTCTATCCAAATACACGGCTTGCCGAACTCGGTCGAAAAACTCTTTGCGAGCATCGAATATCCGACGAGCTTTCCGCCCTCCTCGAAAACGTATCCATCTGCATAGGGGGAATCGCCCGTACACGCATCAATATCCGCCTCAAATATCTCATCCGAGCCGTTTGTGTGCACCGCGGGCGAAGCGTAAAAGGTACGCATCATATCCATCACCGTCTCTTTATCGGAGGCGGTCATTTTTCTTATATCCATATTAATCCTCAGTTATTATACCAATTCTCGGCAACCGAGATATCAACGTCGAGCGGAACAGAGAGCTTTACTGCATTCTCCATCTCGCTCTTGAGTATCTCATACGCGCGCTCGGCACAGCTCTTGTTTGCCTCAACGATAAGCTCGTCATGCACCTGAAGTATGAGTCGCGCATCGAGTTTTTCTTCTTTGAGCTTGTTTCTGACGTTTATCATCGCAATCTTGATTATGTCGGCGGCGCTTCCCTGGATCGGGCTGTTCATCGCCACCCTCTCGCCGAACTTTTTTGTCATCTTGTTCTGCGCCGAGAGCTCGGGAATATATCTGCGTCTGCCGACGATGGTACTGACGTGTCCTGCCTCGTATGCTTCTGTGATTATATTTTTAAGGTAAGCATCTATTTTCGGATAGCTTGCAAGATAGCTCTCGATGTACCTCTTCGCCTCGGCTCTGCTTGTACCGATATCCTGCGAGAGCGTAAAATCTCCGATCCCGTAGACGATGCCGAAATTGACCGCCTTCGCGCGCTTACGAAGCTCGCTTGTAACGTTCTCCATCGGCACGCCGAAAACGGCAGAGGCGGTAGAGGTATGAATATCCTTACCCGAAAGAAACGCCTCGCGCATATTCTCGTCGTCGGAGATATGTGCAAGAAGACGAAGCTCGATCTGCGAGTAGTCGGCATCAATAAGCACGTAGCCGTCATCAGCTACAAAATACTTTCTCATCTCACGGCCAAGCTCTGTTCTTATCGGGATGTTCTGCAGATTCGGCTCAGCCGACGAAAGACGTCCGGTTGCCGTACCCGTTTGCTTAAAGAATGAGTGAATACGTCCGTTTTCATCGGCCACCGCGACAAGTCCGTCCGCATAAGTAGCGCGAAGCTTTGCGACCTGGCGGTAGTCGAGTATCTCATCTATTATCTCGTGATAGGGGCGAAGCGAGTTTAGAACGTCAACGTTTGTAGAATATCCCGTTTTGGTCTTTTTGCCCGCGGGGAGTCCCAATTTTTCAAAAAGCACCTCGCCAAGCTGCTTGGGAGAGTTTATATTGAACTCACAGCCCGCAAGGAAATATATGCGCTCGGTAAGCGCCGCTTCAAGTGTGTGAAGCGCCTTCCCGAATTCCACCATTCCCGCACGGTCTATTTTAAATCCGACAGTTTCCATTTCGGCAAGAACGGACGAGAGCGGCATCTCGATATCGTACATCAGATGCTCCTCTCCGTTCTCACATATAAGCTCAGACAGCTTTTCATAGAGCATATACACCTTAACGGCAGATGGGGCATCGAGCGTGCCGAGATATCTTGTCGCAAGGTTGTAAAGCTCGTACGAGCCGAGCGTGCTCTCATGGGCATAAGCGCCGAGCATTACGTCAAAGTGACACGCATCAAAGCTCATACCGTAAGAAAGGAGAGTTTTATATATTTTTTTCGAGTCGTAGCATATTATCTTACGCTCGCCGTCACAAAGGAAGGGCGCAATAGCCGCAAGATCGCCGCACATGCACATAAGCGTCTTGCCGTTATAAAGAGTAATGCCGTCCTCACACCAAAGCGCGATCGGCTCATTTTTGGGGAGAGCCATCAGCTCATCGAGCGTGACCTCATTTTCTTCGCAGGCACAACACTCGCTCACCTCTGTCTTCACCTCGTCAAGACGGAATCTCTTTATAAAGGCAAAAAACTCGAGCCGCTCAAAAAGCGCCTTCAGCGCGCACTTATCAAAGCCCTCGTATGCAAGTTCCTCTATACCGATCTCAAGCGGAACGTTTTTGAATATCTCGGCAAGTTCGCGAGAGAGATATGCGTTATCCTTATCGGCTTCAAGCTTCGCTCTCTGCGATTTGGTTATCGTGCTGTCATCAAGCGAGGTGTATACGCCGTCAAGCGTGCCGAATTTGGCAATAAGCGAAAGTGCGGTCTTGGGACCGACACCCGCAACACCGGGGATATTATCCGACGAGTCGCCCATAAGCGCTTTTGTGTCAACAAACTGCGATGGCTCAATACCGTACTCATCGAAAAATTTCGCGCGGTCGTATTTCACAGTATCCTTATTTGTAGCAAGGAGCACGCTCACGCCATCTCCTATAAGCTGAAGCGAATCGCGGTCTCCGGTGATGATATATACCTCGGTGTCATCATCGGCAAAGGTCGAGAGTGTGCCGAGTATATCATCTGCCTCATACCCCGCCCTCTCAAGCACGTGGAGTCCCATCGCACGCACGGTGTCCTTAACGTACGGCATCTGCACGGCAAGCTCCTCGGGCATTCCGTGTCTCGTCGCCTTATATCCTTCATAGAGCTTATGGCGGAAGGTCGGCTCGCGCAGATCGAACGCGATTGCCGCATAGTCGGGCTTGATATTTTCAAGATGCTTTTCAATTATCGACACCGTTCCGTAAACAGCGTTGGTGGGCAGTCCATCAGAAGCAGTAAGCTCCCGCACTCCGTAGAATGCACGGTTAACTATACTGTTTCCGTCTATTACGATAAGCTTCTTTTTCACCTTTGCCTCCAAATTATCAGAGTAATTTTTTAAGTTCCTCCATTTTCATGCTGTCGGGAGTATCTATGTCGGAGAATCTGAATTTTATTCCCATGGAATCATATTTAGTCTGACATATCTTCTTAAACGGAAGAAGCTCAACGCCGTCGACGCACTTATGCGAATCGGCGATATATTTTAATATCATGACGTTTCCCGCATCGTCATTCTTGGTAGGTATTATCACCTGGCGTATCGTTGTAGGTATTCTCTTTCTGTCAAGATATGACAAAAAATTAAGCACCGCGTCAAGCTCGCATCCCACGTATTCGCGGTAAAGCTCGGGCGTGGTATATTTCACGTCAAGAAGCACCCTGTCGGTCACGTCAAGCAAGTCCATAACATTTTCATTAAGCAAGCAGCCCGACGTGTCAAGGCAGGTATTTATTTCCTCTTTTTTGCAAAGCTCAAAGACCTCACGCACAAAATCTGCCTGAAGAAGCGGCTCGCCGCCCGAGACCGTTATTCCGCCCGCATCACCGAAATATTCCTTATAGCGAAGCACCTTTTGCACTATCTGCTCTGCGGTATACTCGGTGCCGCCGCACATATCCCACGTATCGGGATTATGACAGCAGGCACATCTAAGAGAACATCCCTGCAAAAAAACAACGAATCTCACCCCCGGGCCGTCAAGTGTCCCGAGACTTTGGAGCGAATGAACTCTTCCCGTACTCATACCGTTTCGTGGAAGGTACGGCTTATGACTTCACGCTGTTGCTCGCGCGAGAGCTTGTGGAAATTGACCGCATATCCCGAAACACGGATCGTAAGGTTCGGATACGCCTCGGGATCCTCATACGCCTTCATGAGTGTTTCGCGGTTAAGCACGTTTACGTTTATATGGTGAGCGCCGCGGCCGAAGTATCCGTCAAGGATAGAAACGAGGTTTGCAACTCTCTCGTCTTCGCTTCTTCCGAGCGCCTCGGGAGTAATCGAGAAGGTATTGGATATACCGTCACGGCAGTCGTCATAGCTTATCTTTGCGACCGAGTTGAGCGATGCAAGAGCGCCGTTCTCCTCGCGGTTGTGCATAGGATTCGCACCCGGAGCAAAGGGAGCACCTGCTTTTCTTCCGTCGGGTGTTGCGCCCGTATTCTTTCCGTACATAACGTTAGAAGTTATAGTGAGAACAGAGAGTGTGTGTATTGCCTGTCTGTAAGTAGGAGTCTTGCGAAGCTCGGTGATGACCTTGTGTGTCAGATCACGCGCGATAAGGTCAACTCTGTCATCGTCATTTCCGAACTTGGGGAAGTCCCCTGTGGTCTCGAAATCAACGATAAATCCGTTCTCATCCTTTATGGGGCGCACGTTTGCATACTTGATAGCACTAAATGAATCGGCAACAACAGAAAGTCCGGCAATGCCAAACGCCATAAGACGCTCGACGTCGGTGTCGTGGAGAGCCATCTGCGTCTTCTCATACGCATATTTGTCATGCATATAGTGAATTACGTTCATAGTATTGACGTAAAGGTGGGATAGCCATGCAAGGTATATCTCAAAACGTCCCATAACGGCATCATAATCGAGCTTGTCCATATTGAGAGCATCCATCTGCGGACCGATATGAATACCGCTCGTCGTATCGTAGCCGCCGTTGAGAGCAATAAGAAGAAGCTTTGCAAGATTGCATCTCGCGCCGAAGAACTGCATCTGTTTGCCCAATTTCATAGCCGAAACGCAACAAGCGATCGCATAGTCATCGCCGTAGCGAGGACGCATAAGGTCGTCGCTCTCGTACTGAATGGAGTCGGTATCGGCAGAGATCTTCGCACAGAATTTCTTGAAGTTTTCGGGAAGGTCCTTCGACCAGAGCACGGTCAGATTGGGCTCGGGAGAAGGTCCGAGAGTATAGAGTGTATTGAGGATTCGATAGCAGCCCTTTGTAACAAGCGTTCTGCCGTCTTCGCCCATACCGCCGACAGCTTCTGTGATCCACATCGGGTCTCCGCCGAACAGCTCATTGTATTCGGGTGTACGAAGGTGTCTTGCTATACGGAGCTTCATTACAAAATCGTCGATTATCTCCTGTGCGCCCTCCTCGGTAAGGATACCCGCTTCAATATCGCGCTCCATGTATATGTCAAAGAAAGTGCTTACACGTCCAAGCGACATAGCCGCACCGTTCTGCTCCTTGATAGCGCCGAGATAAGCAAAATAGGTCCACTGCACCGCCTCGCGCGCATCCTTTGCGGGTTCGCTTATATCAAATCCGTACATCTCCGCCATATCCTTGAGA
>JAZNZQ010000090.1:0-2237 GCA_045595035.1 Eubacteriales bacterium
ACAGACTTGAATTCAAAAACAGATGATCTTGAGAGCAGGGCATTATAAACGTAATAATAAGGATTTTCTGTAGTGGAGGCAATAAGTGTTATCTTGCCGTTCTCAAGGAATTCAAGAAGAGTTTGCTGTTGCTTTTTGTTAAAATACTGTATCTCATCAAGATATAAAAGAGTTCCGCTGTCCGAAAACATATTGTCCGTTGAGCTTATGACCTCTTTTATGTCGGATATGGAAGCCGTAGTTGCGTTCAGCTTATACAGCTGCATTCCGGACTTTGCCGCAATAATGTTAGCAACAGTTGTTTTTCCCGTGCCGGGAGGCCCGAAAAATATCATATTCGGAATACGTCCGCTGTCCAAAAGCTTGCGTATTATTCCTTTTTTTCCGACAAGGTGCTCCTGACCCGCGACCTCATCAAAGCATTTTGGGCGCATTCTGTCGGCTAGAGGTTGATTTGCCATTTTATCCTCCGTATTTTAAGATATCGTTGAATTTATAGGTGCAATTTTCTGTAGAACGGTTTTTCGCAGCTCCTCGTTTTCGGGGGAGGTGAGTGTAGGATCGGTTTGAACGATATATTTTGCGGTTGAAAATGCCGCTTCAAGCAGCGCCGTGTCATCGCATAGCTTGGCAAGCTTGAAGTCAAAGCCTCCGCTTTGCCTGAGCGTATCATCAGCGTTCGACGCAAAGAAATCACCCGGCCCCCTCAGAATAAGATCCTTCTCGGCTATTTCAAAGCCGTCGTAGGTAGTTCTCATTATTTCAAGACGGCTTTTTGCGTTTGAGGTATTAAGATCGGATACGAGGACACAGTATGACTTTCTTGAGCCTCTTCCTACTCTTCCGCGTAGCTGGTGAAGCTGTGCAAGACCGAATCTGTCCGCGTTTTCCACAACTATCAGTGAGGCGTTGGGAACGTTAACACCGACCTCGATTACGGTGGTTGAAACGAGAACGTCTATATTGCCGATAGCAAATTCGTGCATAATCTCGTCCTTTTCACTTGATTTCATCTTTCCGTGAAGAGTAGCAATACGAATGTTAGGCAAGCTCTGCCTTAAAGTTTCTGCATATTCTTGTGTATTTTTTAATAACGGAGTTGCTTTGTGTGCAGAAAGATCGATTTCTGAAATAGACGTAGGCTCGTACAGATCGTCCTCGTTATCCGCCTCTTCGATCGATGGGCATACAACGTAGCATTGTCCGCCGTTTACTACCTGCTTTTCTATGAAAGCGTTAAGCCTTGCGCGATAGCCTTCGTCAACAACGAATGTGTCGACACGTTGTCTGCCTTTAGGCATTTCATTGATCCTAGAAACGTCAAGATCGCCGTACATAGTCAGCGCTAAGGTTCTCGGGATCGGTGTTGCGCTCATAACAAGAAGATGAGCGGAGCGCGACTTTTCCTTCAGAACCGCACGCTGCCTGACTCCGAATCTGTGCTGCTCATCTGTAATAACAAGGCCAAGATCTTTAAACTCAACGTTGTCGGAAAGAAGAGCGTGCGTGCCGATGACAAGATCGGTTTCTCCGTTTAAAATTGATTCATATATAATTGATTTCTGCTTTTTTGTTGTCGCGCCGATGAGAAGGGCGGCCTTAATACCAAGCTTCTCAAAAAGCGAGCTGATATCATTATAATGTTGACGGGCGAGTATTTCCGTCGGCGCCATAAGCGCAGCCTGATAACCACTTTTTATAGCAAGATATATTGCCGCGACCGCGCATATTGTTTTTCCGGAGCCGACGTCTCCGACAAGAATTCTTGCCATTGGCTTTACACGCCCTATGGAGTCTGTGAAGACCGTGTCTCTGTATATATCGTTAATTGCATTTTTTTGCGCGCCTGTCAGCTCATACGGGAGAAGGTCGGTGAGCGGCTTGAAATCTACTTTTTTGAAAACGGCACCGTCGTAATTACTCTTATAGCGAGACGAAAGTGAGATTCCGATACCAAATATTAGCATTTCGTCAAAGGCAAGTCTTGCCAGAGACCGCGCAAGCGCTTCATCACTTTCGGGAAAATGAATGTTTTTGAGCGCATAAGAAAGCACGGGAAGGGAATATTTTATCCTTATAGAGTCGGGAAGGGGATCGTGGATCGCGTAAAGCGCTTCATCTATTGCGGCTTTCGCGAGCTTATCCAAGAATTTAGACGTTATTCCTTCGGTAAGCGGATAAATTGGCGTTAAAGGTGGAAGCTCTTTGCCGAGAATTATTGGCTCGTAGGAGGGGTT
>JAZNZQ010000091.1:0-5035 GCA_045595035.1 Eubacteriales bacterium
AACCGATATGAGAAAAATGCTTACAAAAGAGGACATTGACCACAACGCAGAGTGCTTCAAGCGTCAGATGGAAAGATTTATAGATTTCGGTGAGGGCGGAGCAATCGCGGTAAACAACGCGGACTGGCTTCTCAAGCTCAACTACGTTGACCTTCTCCGCGAGGTCGGCGCTTGCTTCTCTGTAAACAATATGCTCAGAGCAGAGTGCTACAACCAGAGAATGGAAAAAGGTCTCTCCTTCCTTGAGTTCAACTATATGATAATGCAGTCCTACGACTTCTATCATCTGTTCAAGGAATACAACTGTAATATGCAGTTCGGCGGAGACGACCAGTGGTCGAATATGCTCGGCGGTACAGAGCTTATCAGAAAGAAGCTCGGCAAGGACGCTTACGCTATGACGATAACCCTTCTTCTCAACTCCGAGGGCAAGAAGATGGGTAAGACCGCAAACGGCGCTGTATGGCTTGACCCGAACAAGACCTCTCCCTTCGAGTTCTACCAGTATTGGAGAAACGTCGGAGACGCGGACGTGCTCAAGTGCATCCGTATGCTCACGTTTATTCCCGTTGAGGAAATAGACAAGATGGACGCGTGGGAGGGTGCTCAGCTCAATGAGGCTAAGGATATCCTCGCGTACGAGCTTACTGCTCTCGTTCACGGTAACGAGGAGGCAGACAAGGCAAGAGCCGCATCCAAGGCACTCTTTGGCGGCAGCGGAGACGATGCCAATATGCCGACCGTAAATCTCGGCGCGGACAAGCTCACCGACGGTGCCATCAATATTATGGACCTTCTCGTAGCTGCCGATATCGTTCCCTCCAAGAGCGAGGCGCGCAGACTCATAACACAGGGCGGTCTGTGCATTGACGATGAAAAGGTGACCGACCTCGGCTATGCGGTAACCGGTGCAATGCTCGAAGGCGGAATAAAGGTCCGCAAGGGCAAAAAGGCATTCTACAAGGTTCTTCTCGGTTAATAAAAATAAAAAAAGCTTCGCGGAAAAACCGCGAAGCTTTTTTGTGTATTACGGACTTCTCATAGAAGAAATTTAGCATTTTATACCGTAGGGGAGGGATCGCCCCTCCCGATATTTATTTCTTGAAATTCTTGATAGCCTCGAAGGCTTCGTCGCTGATGTCGTGCTCTATCTTGCAGGCATCCTCTGCGGCTGTTTCGGGAGTGACGCCGAGACTCATAAGAAACTCTGTGATTATAGTGTGACGCTCGTATATCTTTTCGGCTACCTCAAGACCTGCTTCGGTGAGAGTGAGCGCACCGCTGTCGTCAACGTTTACGTAACCGCCCGACTTCAAGAGTCCGATCGCGCGGCTGACGCTCGGCTTGGAGTAGCCCATATATTCGCCAACGTCAACGGATCTGACAGAGCCTGATTTTTTCGATAGCACGTGTATTGTTTCAAGATACATTTCGCCGGATTCCTGTAAATGCATACTGACCTCCGATTGAATGATATTTTATTTATTATACCACTAAATTGTTAAAAATTCAAGACTTACGGGAAGGAAGCTCGCTGACGAGCGCCGCACCGAGAATGAGCAGAGCACCGACGGCAGCCGCAGGCGTGATGGGCTCGCGCAGGAAGAGCGCCGAGAGGATTATGGCGGTCACAGGGTCGATGTAGCTCATAATTGCAATGGTCTGCGCTCTGAGATTACCCATCGAGCCGAAATAGAGAAAATACGCAATGCCCGTGTGGACGACCGCAACGATTCCGAGCAGAAGCACGCCGCTTGTGTCAAGCTTCAGCGCGGCGACGTCCTCGGTCAAAAGTATGTACGGAAGTATGGTGACTGCGGCAGAGAAGAGCTGGATCGTCGTCTTGGTGTAAGAGTCGATACCGCCGAGCTTTTTGTTGATGAGAACTATTGTGGCGTAAACGAGCGCCGCACCGAGACCCAGAAGAACGCCGCGCAGCTCGGATACGTCCGTGATACCCGTGTCCGTGATGCCCGAAACCAGCACCATACCCACAAGAGCAAGAATGACGCAAACGCCTCGGCGTAGGTTTATGCGCTCCCTGAAAATAAACGCAGACGCAATGATAACGAAGGTCGGCTGCATATAGTAGCAAAGGGTAGAGACCGCGACTGTCGTGTAGTTGTAGGATTCAAAAAGGAGTATCCAGTTGATGCCGATGAGACCGCCCGAGATAAAGAGGGGAATAAGGCGTCCGCGAGCAGCCGAAAACGAAAGCTTTTTTCGGGAGATCAGCGCAACGGCGAGCAGAAAGAGCGTACCGACAAGACCGCGTACAAAAGCGATAACGCTTGACGGCAGAGGTATGTATTTGACGAAGATACCGATAGTACCGAAAATGAGCATAGACGATATCAGCTTGATTTTTGATGATGAAGTGGGTGACATAATTTAAGTCCTTTTAGAAATAATAAAAGAAGATGCTTATAGAATTGTAGCACAATACGGGGATTAATGCAATAGCGGCAAAAAAAGATGTAAAAAAAGCAAAAAAAGTATTGACAAACAAAAAATAGTTTAGTATAATAAAAAGGCTGTTTTATGCGGAAGTGGCGGAACTGGCAGACGCGCACGTTTGAGGGGCGTGTGGTTTTACCATACGGGTTCAAGTCCCGTCTTCCGCACCAACAGTACGGAGAAGTCGCGTAGCTGGTCGAGCGCGCACGATTGGAAATCGTGTAACCCTTAACGGGGTTCGAGAGTTCGAATCTCTCCTTCTCCGCCAAAAAATACCGAGAACTTTGTTCTCGGTATTTTTTTATCCAAGCCGCAGGCTTGGCATATCATCACCGCGCGAAGCGTGGTGCATATCATCAAAGGCGGCTCGCCGCCTTTGTATCTCATCACGCGCCAGCGTGTATTCGCCTGCGTCTTGATGATATGCAATTCCTTCGGAATTGATGATATACCGCAACAGGTTGCGGATGATATACAAGGCTGACGCCTTGATTTTGGTTAGCTTTTGTGCTACAATGCTCTCAAAAGGAGTGATTGAATGGGTAAAAACTATATATTGGTGTATTCCGAACAACTTGCAACTGAAATTGAACTTCTTTGCCAAAATATAAAAGCATCTTCTAACACTATTTTTCAACTTCGCAAAAGTTCAAGTAGTGTTTACGCAAATATAAGAGAAGCTAACTATGGACAAAGTAAGGCGGATATGCTTTCAAAATTTGAAATATCGCTGAAAGAGTGCTCTGAAACAGAGGGATGGCTGAAATTGTTATATAACACAAAAGTAATTGATGAAGATACATACAAAAATTATAGAAATCTTTGTGGAAGGATCAGACGACTGTTAATTGCGAGTTGTAAAACATTGAAGGAGAATATGAAGTAATATGTGTCGGCGGTGGAAGCTGTCGAGCGAATCTCTCCTTCTCCGCCACGAAAAAGGCACCCAAAAGGGTGCTTTTTTGTGGCTTCGAAAGATTCGAACTCAAGAACCCGAAGGGCGAGAGAGGGGCGAGGTTGCGCAGCGCAGACTGCATTTATTCATAATTTTGCAAAAATATTCAAAAAATGTTGATTTTTACATACCTCCTGTGTTATAATAAAAAATATATTATGCTATTTTTCCGGCGTAATAGAGGGATATACTACTTTTGCGTATAAAAATACGGCAAAGCGGTAGTCTTTACAGGAGGTTTTTTATGAACGGAAATACTTTACAGATACTGATAGCGATGGTCATTTATATGACTGCCGTTATACTTATCGGTGTCTTTTATGCAAAGAGAGCAAACAAGAGCTCCGAGGAATACTACCTCGGCGGACGTTCACTCGGACCTTGGGTCACCGCAATGAGCGCGGAAGCATCCGATATGAGTGGATGGCTTCTTATGGGCCTTCCCGGTGTTGCTTATTGGTGCGGTCTTGCAGATGCAGCGTGGACGGCTATCGGTCTTGCAATCGGTACATACTTCAACTGGCTCATCGTTTCAAAGCGTTTGCGCCGTTACAGCGTCAGAGCAAACAACTCTATCACGCTTCCCGAATTCTTCTCCAACAGATTCCGCGAGAAGAAAAAGGTTATTATGTTCATCGCGGCAGCATTTATTCTCGTGTTCTTCACTGTATATGCGGCAAGCTGCTTCGTAACCTGCGGAAAGCTTTTCTCGACACTTTTCGGAACGTCGTACCAGTCGATGATGATAATCGGCGCGATCTTCGTGCTTGTGTACACTCTCCTCGGCGGCTTCCTTGCTGAGAGTATTTCCGACTTTATGCAGGCTATCGTTATGATAACCGCGCTTACAGTTATTGTTATAATAAGTACAATAAGCGCCGGCGGTATCGGTGCAGTTATCGAAAACTCAAAGGCTATCCCCGGCTTCCTTGATTTCTTCGGCCTTGCTACCCCCGTAGTTGAAAACGGCGTACAGCTTGTTGAAGCAGGTAAGCCCGTGTTCGGAGAAGCCGCACCTTACGGCATACTCACCATATGCTCAATGATGGCGTGGGGACTCGGTTACTTCGGTATGCCTCAGGTACTCCTTCGCTTTATGGCTATCCGTAAGGAGGATGAGCTCAAGCGTTCGCGCCGTATCGCAATGATATGGGTCGTTATCTCCCTTGCAGTTGCCGTATTTATCGGTCTCGTAGGACGTCAGCTTTTCCCGACCGAGCATCTTACGAAGTCCGCAGCGGAAAACATATTTATAACGCTTTCGACAAGCTCGCTTCCTGCGATCCTTGCAGGCTTCGTTATGGCAGGCATCCTTGCCGCAACGATCAGCTCGTCCGACTCGTATCTTCTTATTGCGGCTTCCGCATTCTCGAAGAATATCTTCCAGGGTATCTTCAATAAGAAGGCAAGCGATAAGCAGGTAATGTGGGTATCGCGTATCACTCTTCTCGTTCTTGCGCTTATCGGTATAGTTGTTGCGCTTGATGAAAACAGCGTAATCTTCCAGATCGTTTCGTTCGCGTGGGCAGGCTTCGGCGCTACCTTCGGACCGATCATGCTCTTCTCGCTCTTCTGGAAGCGCACGACCAGAAGTCGGAGGCCAAGCGGTCTTAGGAAGACAAT
>JAZNZQ010000092.1:0-5292 GCA_045595035.1 Eubacteriales bacterium
AAAACACGAACTCATTTTCAATACGGAGATGATTTATATGCCCAAGAATTTTTTCAAGTCAAGGGCAAAGAGCGTTTTTTTCGCTCTTTTGATATTTGCACTCACCATCGGCATATTCGTCCCGCAAGTCTCAGCATCTGAACTGAAGCTATATCCCGGCGGCATGCCCTTCGGGGTAAAATTCTATACCGACGGCGTTCTTGTCGTAGGTTTTTCCGACATCAATACAAGAATGGGTAAAGTCAATCCCGCGTATGATGCCGGACTGCGAACAAAGGACGTCCTGACAAAGGTAAACGGCAATGATATAGCGGGCATAGATGACCTTATATCTGCTATCGAAGAAGGAGAAGGCAGGGAGCTTGAGCTTACCTACAGGCGCGACGGCAAAGAGTATACCGCAACGGTAAAGCCCTTGCAATCAACCGATGACAACAAGTACAAGACGGGTATGTGGATTCGGGATAGCGGTGCGGGCATAGGTACTGTGACCTTCATTGAGCCGGAAAAGCTCACATTCGGCGGACTCGGTCACGGAATATGCGACGTTGATACAGGCGAGCTCATGCCCATATCGCACGGCAACGTGATGAACGTCACGATAAACGGAATTGCCAAAGGCATTTCGGGAAGCCCGGGTGAGCTAAAGGGATATTTCGGAAAGGAGAAGCTTGGAGAGCTATATGAAAATACCGAGCGCGGTGTTTTCGGCAGGTTTTTTTCGACTCCCGCCGATATACCCGAAAATGCCCTTCCCGTAGCATCCTCGGATGAGGTCAAGGAAGGTCCCGCATATATCTGGTGCACCCTTGCAAACAACAAAGTAACAAAATACGCCATCGAGATAACGGCGATAAACAAACGAGATTCCAACACAAAGAATTTTTCTATAAGAGTAACAGACCCTGCGCTTAAAAATGAGTGCGGAGGAATAGTACAAGGAATGAGCGGCTCACCGATAATTCAAAACGGTAAGATAATCGGTGCCGTTACGCACGTCCTTGTAGGAGATCCCGCAAGCGGCTACGGCATATTTATCGAAAACATGCTATCTGCCGCAAAATAAAAATATGGGATGCTCTCGCATCCCATATTTTTATTTTATCAATTCATCGCTTATTTCATATATCACGCCGAGATCAAAGCAAAGGCGCGAAAGCACGTACTTGTCGCGAATGTCCTTCGTTGCGGCAAATGTCATGGGGAGAATAGATTCGTCAAGTCCTATCTCCTTCATGCTTTTCGGTGCGCCGATGGCATCAAGCACAGCTTCTATCTCGGACGACGAAGGAACCTCCTCATTTATAATGGAAAGAATGTTATCCCAATTCGAAACGATCCCATCAAGTCTCTTTTCATGCTCTGCGGGATCATACTTTTTTTCTTTTTTCTCAAGTTCGATCATGGCTTCGGCACCTCTGCCCAAGAAGTCTTTAAGCGAGACCGAATATTTCGCATAATCAAAGCTACGCACGTATGATAGTGCCTTCTCTCTGTCGGGCACAAGCTCTCTTACCCTATCGTACATTTTAGCCGCCATTAACGTGCCGAGCGCGCATTGTATTCCGTGAAGCTCCACGGGAGTGCCGAACTCTGCCCCACGCATATCCCATACGTGCGAAAAATAATGCTCCACACCCGACGCAGGACGCGACAGTCCGGCAAATGCCATAGCCGCGCCGCAAGTAACAAGCCCCTCAAATACAGCTTCGATAGCATTATCCTCGCGCAAAAGCAGACCGTCCTTGTTATCTATGCATTTTTTAAGAGAGCCGCGCACAAGGTCCGCTATCCTCTCGCAATAATACTCGCCCACAAGCAGATTGGCAATTCGCCACTCGCAGATGCTAACGTATTTGGCAAGCATATCTCCAAGTCCCGCCGCAAGCATCTTATCGGGTGCGCTTGCAAGAATTGCGGTATCTCCGATAATAACATCTGCGCTTTTACTCGGAAGAGAAATCTTCAGTCCGCCGCGTGTCATAGAAGAGGAAGCCGAGGCATATCCGTCCATTGACGGAGCGGTCGCAACGATAATATACGGCCTTTTCGCAATAGCAGCTACGATCTTGCCTATGTCATTCACAACTCCGGAACCGACCGCTACAACGATATCGGCAGAATAGTCATAATGCATTACAGCCGAACCGACACTCTTTTCGTCCGGCTCGGGATCCTCATCAAGAATACAGCAAACACATTTCATCCCCGCACCGCAAATGAGATACCTTGCCTTTTCGCCTGCGACCTTGTAGGTAGTTTTATCAGCAAGCAAAAAGACCTTTTTCGCTTTGTAAGACTCGATTTCGGGCACGAGCTTGTCTATCGCCCCTCTTCCCGAATGTATCCTTACAGGAACAAAATGCTCTTTGCCGCACTCGCAGGGAGCGCCGTTTATTTTATCAAATTCACAAAAGCTCATAACAGCACCTCACATAATTCATTGCATTTATTATATCTCCAGCATAGTAAAAAATCAATATCAGAAAAATATATTGACATTATGCTCATAAAACGATTATAATATTGTTAATAACGAGCAAAGGATGATCATATGGCTATATACACAAGAGAAAACGAATACATTAGGTTACTTGCCGCAAGAGATCACACGGTAAAAGAGCTTGCCGACAAGCTTTTCATAAGTGAACCCACAGTCAGACGCGACGTGGTAAAAATGAAAGAAAAAGAACTTGTTACCTGCCACCGCGGCGTTGTAAGTATAAAGCGCAATTCCGCCGACAAGCGTATTCCGCTACACGTGCGCGATCTTGAAAATATTGAATTAAAAAAGCAGATCGCACTTGAGGCGGCTTCGCATATAAACGACGGAGACGTTATAATGCTTGATGCATCTACAAGCGCACAGTGTATCATTCCGCACCTAACAAAATTCAAGGATATTTTTGTTATAACAAATGGGATAAACAGTGCGGCGGAGCTTGCATCACTTGGAATAAAAACCGTATGCTGCGGCGGCGAGCTAACCTCAGAATCCTTCTCTTTTATAGGACCTGATGCCGAAACGGTGCTTGGAAGGTACTTTGCTGACGTCGCATTTTTCTCGTGCCGCGGTCTTGACGATAACGGAGTTGCAAGTGATAATTCTATTCTCGAAAACAATCTTCGCCGTCTTATGATCAAAAACTCAAAAAGAAAATATCTTCTCTGCGACAGCAGTAAGCTTTTTCACAGATATTTGAATAAGCTCTGTGACTCAAGCGAACTTGACGGAATAATATGCGATATACCGTTAAAATAAAAAGGAAGCGTTTCGATACCGAAACGCTTCCGTATTTTTTATTACTCTTCGTCTATAGGCGGATACTTAACGTAGTACCAGTCAGTATAGACCGCGTTGGGAGAGCCTTCCTCAGAGGTACTTGTCGCTTTCTTGAGGTCCTCGTTATCCTTAAGCTCATCCTTTGCTGCTTCAAGGAAGGCATCAAGCTCTGCAAGTGTCTTGCAGGCATCGAGTCTTTCAAAGTAGCCCTTGGAAAGCTCATCTATACGCTTCATAAGTTCTTCGTCAAGATCGGAATCGTAGAAGGAGAATCCGTTGAAGGGAGATGCTACTGCATCAAGATTCTGCTTTTTGCCATACTCCCATATATCAAGCGGCTGTCCCTCTTCGGGATATGCCATAAAGACATTACCGGTCTTTACAAGATCCATCATGTAATCGTTGTTAAGTCTCTTGAGTGCGCCTGTATCCTCGTCGAGCATATAGTGTACACCCTCGATTCCGTACTGAAGAATATTTCTTACAGTAGGATCTGTGTTAAGAAGCGTAATGACCTCCATGCTTCTCTCGATATCCTTAGTGTAATATGTTACACCGAACATCGCCTCGAACATTTCGTCCTGTGTTGCCATAGGTGCCTGAAGAACGCTCATGTAATAGTCCTCGCCGTAAACCTTCTCGAGGTCTGCGCCTCCCTTGACAACTGCAACGGCAAACTTATCAACAGACGAAGGATCCGCCGCGATATAGCCCTTCTCGTTGTACTCAACGAGCGATCTGATCTGGTCGGTATATCTCGAATATGTAAGAGCATTTCTCATAGAGAGGTATGTGCTCTCCGCCATGGAGGAGTTACCTACAGAAGCGAGAAGCGAACGCTCTCCGTTAAGAGACCAATATGTTGTATAAAGAGGATAATCAAGCTGCTTGATGGTTGCGTACTCGGGCTCCTTCTTTGCCATTTCTTCGATAAATTCGGAGCATGCGGCAAGTGTTGTAAGCTTGTCGGGATCATAGAAGTACTTATCTGCAAGCTCGCGGTTTACAAGAAGATATGCATACTCACCGATAACATGTCTGTTGGGAATAGCATATGTACCGCCCATAGACGAAAGTGCCGAAAAGAACTCGGGGTCTATATAACTGTTAAGTTTCTTCGAACCTGCCTTGAGCTGGTCGTCAAGTCTCTCGAGTATTCCAAGCTCGTCGGAATACTTAAGATAATTGTCATGACCTGTGATAAGAAGGATATCAAGCTGGTCGCCTGCGACCTCGGGGTACTTGTCTTCCGTGATACCCCATTCGTTCTTGATGGTCTCCTCTTCCACAGTCGTTACAGCATCTTCATCTTCCTCGGGCTCCTCGATAGCATCCTGCTCTGCGATGTATTCTTCGATCGCAACGAGTTTTTCATCAAGTGCCTCGTAATACTCATCCTCTGTGAAAACAGAAAGCTCAACTCTTGTCTTATATTTCGACTTAAGTATCTTGTTGATCGCTTCCTCAACAAGACCTACCGCCTCGGGAGTCGTTTCCTCTTCGGTAATAAGCCACATTGTAAGTGTCATTGTAGGACGGGACGCTTCTTCGCTATCCGCCAAAATATCTTCCTCTGTCTGCTGCTTCTGACATCCGGTGAACACCGAAAGAACGAGAAGTGCACAAAGGAAGAGACATAACCATCTACGCTTCATAGATTTGTTCCTCCTTGAAAGTGTGTGAAAATTACATACTTATAGTATTTATACTTATATATTTTACACCAAATAAACGATTCTGTCAAGGCACAATTTGTCCCCTGCCCGAGACCTGTTTGCACCTTTTTTTCAGATTCGTAACGGTGTGTTAATAATTGCAAGACATTTTACACAAAAAGCGTTTTGCTTTTTTTATTTTTTCGATAATCAAATGTTTATTTTACACATAAATAGCATCTAAACTTTGTCAAAAACGAACAAAGTTTTCATTAGTCCAAATAATCCTTCAAGCGCTTCGAGCGGCTGGGATGACGCAATTTTCTAAGTGCCTTTGCCTCGATCTGACGGATA
>JAZNZQ010000093.1:0-2195 GCA_045595035.1 Eubacteriales bacterium
TAAGACCGCTTGGCCTCCGACTTGTAAAAAAGGTAAACAAGGGCGATGTCATGGTGGCAGGGTGGAATTTCGGCTGCGGCTCTTCCAGAGAGCATGCACCCCTTGTTATCAAGACCTGCGGCACGGGCTGCGTTATCGCCAAGAGCTTTGCGCGTATCTTCTACCGCAATGCAATCAACATCGGCCTTCCGATACTTGAGTGCGAGGAAGCCGCAGAGGAGATAAACGCAGACGACCGCGTCAACGTTGACTTTGATACCGGCGTTATCACAAACATCACAACGGGCAAGACCTATCAGGCGCAGCCCTTCCCCGAGTTTATCCAGAACATAATCAAGAGCGGCGGACTTCTCGCCTCGCTTAAGAATTAAGGAGGATACGGCAATGAAAATGAGAATCGCAGTCCTCCCGGGTGACGGCATCGGTCCCGAGATAGTTTCATCTGCTGTCAAGGTGCTTGACCGTGTCGCCGCAAAGTACGGACATACACCCGAATACACCTACGTTGACATCGGCGGATGCTCTATCGACAAGTTCGGTGTTCCGATAACAGACGAGAATATGGCGATATGCAAAAGCTCCGACAGCGTGCTTCTCGGTGCGGTCGGCGGTCCCAAGTGGGATTCCTGCCCGCCCGCCATACGCCCCGAAAAGGCACTTCTTGCAGTCCGCAAGGAGCTTGGACTTTTCGCAAATCTCCGTCCCGCAAAGATATACACACAGCTTGCAGATGCTTCGCCCTTAAAGCGCGAGATAGTCGAGCGCGGCATCGATATGGTCATCGTGCGTGAGCTCACGGGCGGTGTCTACTTCGGTGAGAGAAAGACAGAAGAGGTAAACGGCGAGCTTGTTGCGACAGACCTTATGCCCTACTCCGAGCACGAGATCGAGCGTATCGGCCGCGTTGCCTTTGAGACCGCAATGAAGCGCGGCAAGAAGCTCGCATCTGTCGACAAGGCAAACGTGCTTGACACATCGCGCCTTTGGAGAAAGACGATGCACCGTCTGGCAGAAGAATATCCCGAGGTCGAGTACAGCGACATTCTCGTTGACAACACGGCAATGCAGCTTGTAAAGGATCCCTCCCAGTTCGACGTCGTTGTAACCGAGAATATGTTCGGCGACATCCTCTCCGATGAGGCGGCACAGATAACCGGCTCGATCGGACTTCTCCCCTCGGCATCACTCGGTGAAACCAAGTGCGGCATGTACGAGCCCATCCACGGCTCAGCACCCGACATCGCGGGCAAGGATATCGCAAACCCGATTGCAACCATCCTCTCGGTCGCAATGATGCTCAGATACGCATTCGACCTTGAAGAAGAGGCAAAATGCATCGAAAAAGCGGTCGATGACGTGCTAACAGAGGGATACAGAACTGCCGACATTATCGGAAATGCCGATGGCACACCCCTTAAGTGCTCCGAAATTACAGAAGTAATACTTGCAAAGATATAAATTTATTTTGAGAGAAGGAATTTAAATGCTCGATATCAAGATCACAAGAACAACAACACCCAAAGAAAAGCCCGCAAAGGATCAACCCCTCGGCTTCGGTAAGATCTTCACGGACCACATGTTTGTTATGAACTACACAGAGGGCAAGGGCTGGCATGATGCTCGTGTCGTTCCGTTTGAACGCATCTCGCTCTCCCCCGCCGCTATGGTATACCACTACGGACAGGAAATGTTCGAGGGCATGAAGGCGTACAAGGGTAAGGACGGCAAGGCATATCTCTTTCGTCCCGATATGAACGCAAAGAGAGCAAACGCATCCAATGACCGCCTCTGCATTCCGAGAATTCCCGAAGAGGATTTCGTGCAGGCGGTAAAGACGGTCGTTGACGTTGACCGCGATTGGATCCCCGAAGAGCCCGGCACGTCGCTCTACATCCGTCCGTTCATCATCGCAACAGATGAATTCCTCGGTGTTGCCCCCTCCAAGACATATCTCTTTATGATAATCCTCTCCCCCTCGGGCGCGTACTACGCAAGCGGACTTGCTCCCGTAGGTATCTGGATCGAGGACGAATTCGTCCGCGCGGTCAAGGGCGGTATCGGCTTTACAAAGACGGGCGGCAACTACGCGGCAAGTCTTATCACGCAGGTAAAGGCACATGACGCAGGATTCTCGCAAGTGCTCTGGCTTGACGGCGTTGAGCGCAAGTACATCGAAGAGGTCGGCGCTATGAACA
>JAZNZQ010000094.1:0-4802 GCA_045595035.1 Eubacteriales bacterium
TAACGCCGTCCTTTATCGGGCGAAACGCCGTGATGTCGCCGGGTGTCTTGCCTGTCATCTGCTTTGCGGCAATACCCGCGGCTACAAGGCGGCGCGATTTTGAATCAATTGCGACCACCGACGGCTCGCGAAGCACGATGCCCTTTCCTTTTACGCATATTATCGTATTGGCTGTGCCAAGGTCAATTCCTACACTTCTTGCCATATCTATCTCCAAAAATCATAATTATTTTATTCTTCTGACGTTGCCCTTCGGGGGCGTCTTTTTCTTGTACGCTTCTATTACAGAGCACACCTCGCGGCGGCTCTCATCGGTGAAGATAAAGTGATGCGCGGGGAGCCGGTTCCTTTCAAGCGCGTCGGCGCGGTCTGCCATATATGTCGGTACGCTGTTGTAAAGGACGTTTCTGTGCGGATATTCGCGGAAAACAGGGAAGGATATCCCCATTCTGTCGGTAAGCGTGAAGCTGTTACTTTCACACGCCGAGCAGTCCTCGATAACGCATCTCTCGAGCGTCATAAGCGGAAGCCGTCCGTAGACGACGATGCCCGCATTCGCCTCGACGTCGCGCGCTTTTGCAAGTGTCAGCTCGGGCGATATGATGACGTCGCAAAGTCCGAGTGCGATGTATGTCTCGGCGCTCTCGGTGTTGTATATGTTCAGGCGGAAATCTCCGTGGCAGAGAAATCCGTGCTTTTTTGCAAGCTCGATATGCCCGATATTGGAAACGAGCGCGTGGACGATGCCCGCTTCTCTTGCCGATATTAGCATTTTTTCGACCTCGTCCATCTCGGAATCAAATATCACGGGCGGGAGTATCACTCCGTTTACCGCCTCGTGCGGATGTGCGATATATTCGGCGATGGGAAGGTAAACTATATCGAAAAAGCCGTCAAGCTTTTCTTTCTCGGGAATATTTTTCGAGAAGAGGAAGCGCGCGCACCTCGACCTCTCTTTTGTGATGCTTTTTTTCTCTTTTTTTATATCGGGGAGCTTAAAGCCCGTCCGTGCATCCGAAGGAGCTGTAAGTGCCGATACCGCCTCGCGGCGAAGCTCGTTTATCTTCGAGAGGGGGATGAGTATATTGTCATCGCACGTGACGTCCGTCTTTTCTGCGGTGTAGGGCGTGTTGCCGAGCTTTGTAAGCTGGCGAATGATATTCTCCTTCGGGGTAGGTGAGTTTTCAGCCGCCATGGGAGCCGCACCGCAGACCGTGACCTCTTTTTCTGCAGTCCTTACCGTAAGGCGGGAGGGCTTGTCTGTGCGAAGCTCGGCGCTCATCTCTATCGGGATCTTTTTCGTAAGCTTTTCAAACGGAACGCGGCCTCTCGAGTTTTCCTTGTCCTTTTCGGTACGCACGCCGAGCATGGCGGGACCGACATTTTCCGTAAAATATCCGTCGGTCGCACCCGAGCGCGAGAATATTCTTGCAAGCTCGGCTATCTCATCGGAATTTGCCGCGCGCCTCTCGTCAAGCAACGTGCGGTATATTTTTGTCACGTCGCGCACGTATTCGGGCGACTTCATTCTGCCCTCTATCTTAAGCGATGCCACGCCCGCCTCGACAAGAGATGGAATGTGGGACGCGAGCGAAAGGTCCTTTAATGAAAGCGGATAGCTCTCTTTTTTCGAGCTGACCGTCGAATAGGGAAGGCGGCAGGGCTGCGCGCATTCACCGCGGTTGCCGCTTCTGCCTCCGACAACAGAGGAGAAAAGGCACTGACCCGATGCCGAAACGCAGAGCGCGCCGTGAATAAACACCTCTGCCTCAATGGGTGAGCTGTCGCAAAAGCTCTTTATGTCGCGCAAGGGCATCTCGCGTGCGAGCACCATGCGCGAAAAACCAAGCTCGGCGAGCCGTCTTGCCGCATCGGTATTGTGTCCCGACATCTGCGTACTTGCATGAAGCTCGAAATCGGGAATGTATTTCTTTATTTGCGATGCCATGCCGATATCGGCCATGATGAGCGCATCGGCACCCGAGGCGTAGAGCTTTTCGGCAAAGCGGAGCACCTCATCCATCTCGCGTGTGTGTGTGAGCGTGTTGAGCGTAATATACGACTTCACCCCGTACGCCCGACAGAGCGCGAGAAGAGAGTCAAGCTCGCCGTCCTCGATATTGTCTGCAAAAATGCGGGCATTGTGGCTCTTGCCGCCGAAGTATACGGCATCCGCGCCCGCTTCTATTGCGGCTTCGACCGCTTTATATGTACCCGCGGGGGCGAGCAGCTCGGGAAGCTTTTTCATATCCGTATCTCCTTGTCGGCAGTATCTTTTGCAAAAGCTGAAAATTTCACTTGAAAAAAGTTCGGCATTGTACTATACTATTATATTATAATATATTTTTTTCTCTTTGGAAAGTCTTTTTATATATTTTTTTCACAAAAAGAGAGCAAAAGGACGGACAAAAATGGATTTTGTAAAGGATTATAACAGAATAGTCATAAAGGTGGGCACATCCACCCTCACACACGCAACCGGAGCGCTCAATCTGCGCCGCATCGAGGCGCTTACTCTGGCGCTCTCCGACTTCAAGAATGCGGGCAAGCAGATAGTGCTCGTCTCCTCGGGCGCGGTCAGCGCCGGTATCGCTAAAATGAACGTCGATCACAGACCCAGAAGCGTTGAGGAAAAGCAGGCGATGGCGGCGGTAGGACAAAGCGAGCTTATGAAGATATACGACCGCTTTTTCTCGACCTACGGACATACAGTCGGACAGATACTTATGACAAAGGACGTTATCGACAATCCCGACAGACGCGCGGCGGCAGAGAATACGTTCCGCGTGATGCTCGAGATGGGATGCATCCCGATAGTAAACGAGAACGACTCGGTCTCCTCCGAGGAGATCAAATTCGGCGGTAACGACACCCTCTCGGCGTACGTTTCGCTCGTTTGCGGAGCCGACCTTCTCATCAACCTTTCGGATATCGACGGACTTTACGACTCCGACCCGAGAAAGAACCCCGAGGCGCGGCTCGTTCCCCGCGTAAGAGCGATAGACGACGGCGTACTTGCAATGGCGGGCGGCGCGGGAACAGAGCGCGGTACTGGCGGTATGGCGGCAAAGATACAGGCGGCAAAGATAGTCACCGAAAAGGGAATACCCATGATAATCGCAAACGGAACAGATCCGCACATCCTCTACGAATTGCTCTCGGGCAGGGGCTTCGGAACATTTTTTGAGGCGGTGAGATAATGGAGCTTTTGACATATATGAGAGAGCTTGCAGGGAGCGTAAAGGCGGCATCGTCTGCCTTTGCAAGAAGCTCTGCGGCAAAGAAGAATGAAGCGCTCGCGGCTATGGCCGAGCTTATCTGGCAGGCGCGCGAGGATATATACAGGGCGAATGAGCTTGATCTTGAAAAGGCGGCAGAGAACGGCGTGCCGGGCCCTATGCTCGACAGACTTAAGCTTGATGAAAAGAGGGTGGCGGGCATATGCGCGGCTATCCGTGAGCTTATCGCGCTCCCCGACCCCATAGGGAAAGGAAGCGTGCTCACTCGCCCGAACGGACTTACCATCAAGTGTACGAAGGTGCCGCTGGGTGTTGTCGCAATGATATACGAGGCGCGCCCCAACGTCACCGTCGATGCGGCGGCAATGTGCGTAAAGACGGGTAATTCTGTTATCCTTCGCGGAGGCAAAGAGGCGATAAATACAAACAAGACGCTCGTTAAGATAATGAAAAAGGCGCTCGAGTCCGTCGGCATCTCGCCCGACGTTATCGGACTTGTTGAGAATACCGAGCGCGAGAGCGCAAACATCCTTATGACCCTTCGAGAATATATCGACGTGCTCATTCCGCGCGGCGGCAAGGGGCTTATAAAGAATGTGTGCGAAAACGCGAAGATACCCGTAATTGAGACGGGCGCGGGCAACTGCCACCTCTACGTGGACAGCTCGGCGGATCTTTCTATGGCGCTCGAGGTCGCAATGAATGCAAAGACACAGCGCCCCTCGGTATGTAACGCGATAGAGACGCTCCTTGTACACGAGAGCGTTGCGGGAGAATTCCTTCCGATGTTCGCCGAAGCCGGAAAGAGCTTCTCGCTCGACATCCGCGGATGTGAGAGAACATGCGGCATAATTGATTGTACCAAGGCAACAGACGAGGATTTTGCGACCGAGTACGACGATTATATCATCTCGGTGAAGGTCGTATCCTCACTTGACGAGGCGATAGAGCATATCAATCGCTATAGCACCCACCACAGCGAGGCGATAATTACAAGAGACCTCGAGACGGCAGAGCGGTTCCAGGCGGAGATAGACAGCGCGGCGGTCTACGTAAACGCATCGACACGCTTTACCGACGGAGGAGAATTCGGCTTTGGCGCGGAGATAGGCATTTCTACGCAAAAGCTCCACGCAAGAGGCCCGATGGGACTTGACGTGCTCTCCTGCGATAAATATTTGATAAACGGAAACGGACAGACGCGAAGATAATATTTTTCTCACTTTTAGCAAATACACTTCGCACGCAAATTCGCTAAAAATGGAGCCCAACCCATTTTTGTTTCAAAAGAAACACGCGAATTTCAAGCAGAATATTATCGCCGCGGTGGCGGCTGATTGGAGACAGGATGAAAGAAATACTTCTTTGTAAATACGGCGAGGTAGTGCTCAAGGGCGCGAACCGCAAGAATTTTGAATCTATGATGCTACGCGAGATCAAGCGCCGCGCGGCAAAAATAGGTGAATTTGAGGTCTACTCGGCACAGAGCACCGCTTACGTTGAGCCCGTGGACGAGTATCAGGACATCGATGCAATGCTCGATTCGCTTCGCAAGGTGTTCGG
>JAZNZQ010000095.1:0-2187 GCA_045595035.1 Eubacteriales bacterium
CAGCCGCCTCAATAGCCGCGGGAATGTCGATCGCGGGAACGCAGAGAACTACGTCACACGCATCCTTGCCTGCAACGAGGGGCTTCATCTCGTTTATGAGAGCCGCCGCGCTCTTGGGGGTCATATTCATTTTCCAGTTACCTGCGATAACTGTACGTCTTTTTGCTGTATTCATTGTTTTGTACCTCTTCAGTTTTATAAAATGTTACACTGGTTTTGGAATTTTCGTGCCGCTTGCGGCAAAAATGGGTTGGGTCCCATTTTTAGAAAATTCACGAAGCGCATAGAATCTGCTTTAAGCTTGTATCGCGAAACATGCGCTTACTTGTCCATAAGGCAAGCAATGCCGGGAAGCTCAAGACCCTCAAGGAACTCAAGCGAAGCGCCGCCGCCTGTGGAAACGTGTGTCATCTTGTCAGCATAGCCGAGCTTTTCACCAGCCGCCGCAGAGTCGCCGCCGCCGATGATCGAGATAGCGCCCGATTCGGCAATTGCCTTTGCAACAGAGCGAGTACCCGACGCGAAGTTCTCCCACTCGGAAACGCCCATCGGTCCGTTCCAGATAACTGTGCCCGCACCTGTAAGAGACTTAGCGTAGAGCTCTTCTGTCTTCTCACCGATGTCGAGACCCATCCAGCCGTCCGGAATTGAGTCGCTGTATATTCTCATGCAAACTGTGTCTTCCTTGTACTCGCGGCCGATCCTGTTGTCGACGGGGAGAAGGAAGTTAACGCCCTTTGCCTTTGCCTTGTCCATAAGACCCTTAGCAAGCTCGAGCTTGTCGTGCTCGCAGAGAGAGGAGCCGATCTCGTGGCCGAGCGCCTTGAAGAATGTGTGTGCCATACCGCCGCCGATGATGATGGTATCGCACTTTTCGAGGAGGTTGTTGATAACGCCGATTTTGTCGGATACCTTAGCGCCGCCAAGTATTGCAACAAAGGGACGTACCGGATCTGCAAGCGCCTTACCCATTACCTCGATCTCCTTCTGAATGAGGTAACCGCAAACTGCGGGGAGGTAATCTGCAACGCCTGCTGTGGAAGCGTGTGCTCTGTGAGCTGTACCGAATGCATCGTTTACGAAGATGTCAGCATAATCTGCAAGCTCACGCGCAAAATCAGCGCCGTTCTTTGTCTCTCTTGCATCAAAGCGTGTGTTCTCGAGAAGAACTGCCTTGCCTGCCTCAAGAGCCGCGACCTTTGCCTTAGCATCGGGGCCTACGATGTCCTCTGCGAATGTTACCTTGTCGCCGAGAAGCTCGTTAAGACGAGCGGCAACGGGAGCGAGAGTGAACTTCTTCTTGTCATCAAGCGCCTTAGCAAGAAAATCTGCCTTAGCAGCCGCCTGCTCAGCTTCGGGAAGAGCTTCGACCTTCTGCTTTTCCTTCTTTGTGAGACCGAATCCCTCTGTGAGGATGTTGTGGGGCTTGCCCATGTGAGAGCAGAGGATGACCTTTGCACCCTTGTCAAGAAGGTACTTGATCGTGGGGAGCGCGCCGACGATTCTCTTGTCGCTTGTGATAACACCGTCCTTGAGCGGAACGTTGAAGTCGCAACGAACAAGAACTCGCTTGCCGGCAACGTGGATATCTTCGATAGTTTTCTTGTTGTACATAATAAAAAACACCTTTCAGAATTTAAAAATTATTTACCATCTTATAATATAACACATATTTTATGATTTATCAAGATATTTTTGTTAATTTTTCTACAAATTTGCAAAAGAAAAACCGCCGACCGGCGGTTTTTATAGTCCTAAGATTGTAAAGCAATTATATTTTGGAAATACTTCTTTGAGCCATTCGTCGAGTTCTTTGTATATTTTCTGCGATGTAATATCTTTTTTTGAAATGCTTTTCCCAATTTCTTGCCATTCATCAAAAGATATCTCCGTTTCTCCAAAAGGGTCAAAATTCGGAACTACTTCGATTATAGCATCAACAAAATCCGGATTTTCAAATAAAAGATCATCGTTTAAAAATATCGAATCTTTTTTCCAAAAAGTATATCCGTCCCATTTACCTTTGAAAAATTCATAATAGCAAGAGCCCTTTCTTTCCTCATTAGAAATATAAAATTCCATAATAAATACTACCTCCAAAAGAGTTTTGTGTTGATGAGTAAGTTTACAATTGTTGTTTTCGCGTGAAGAGAAGAAAGCAAAAGGGCTCCCTCCGGGAGGGAGCTG
>JAZNZQ010000096.1:0-3014 GCA_045595035.1 Eubacteriales bacterium
ATGTAAAGGTACCGAAGAGAATACTGTCTTCCCTTCTCTCATCGATATCGGCAGGCGTAGTCCCACGCTCGGGTGCGCCCTATATCGCCATCGGACGAGGCGAGGAGATATCCGCATTCCTCTCGGATCTTGAGGAGATAAACGAGGGCGGCTCGGCGATGAGATTCCTCATCGGACGTTACGGAAGCGGAAAGAGCTTTCTCATACAGCTTGTGCGCGGATATGCGATAGAGCGCAATTTCATTTGCGCCGACGCAGACCTTTCCCCCGAGAGACGTCTGTACGGCAGCGCGGGCTCGGGTGTTGCCACCTACCGCGAGCTTATAAAAAATCTTTCCTCAAAGGCATCCCCCGATTCGGGAGCGCTTCCGATAATCATCTCAAAATGGATAGACACGCAAAGAGCGTCCCTTATCGCTGACGGTATTATGCCCGAAGACGACAGCTTCGACAAAAAGCTTTACGCAAAAATATACGCTGAGCTTCAATCGGTAGAGGGACTTGTCGGAAGCTTTGATTTTTCAAATATTATATGCGAATATTACAAGGCATACACGGACGGCGACGACGAGAAAAAGAGCGCATGCCTTCGTTGGCTCAGAGGAGAATACGCAAACAAGACCGAGGCGAGAATAGCTCTCGGGTTCAGGGTCAGCACGGTCATCGATGACGATAACTGGTACGACTTTATAAAGCTCTGGGCGGCGCTTGTACGCAAAATGGGATACCGCGGTCTTGTCGTATTCATCGACGAGTGCGTCAACCTTTATAAGATAACCAACCGCGTTTCACGCGAAAACAACTACGAAAAAATACTTTCGATGTTCAACGACACGCTTCAGGGACGCGCACCGGGACTCGGCATCGTTTTCGGCGGCACACCGCAGTTTCTTGAGGATACACGCCGCGGACTTTTCAGCTACGAGGCGCTTCGAAGCCGACTTTGCGACAGCCGCTTTGCCTCCGATGAATTTGTAAATATGATAGGTCCGGTAATAAGACTGCGCCGTCTGTCCGACGATGAGATGCTCGCGCTCATCTCGCGTATGACACGGCTTTATGAGCAGTATTACGGCAAAGCACCGCGCATAAGCGAAGACGAGATGGCGGCATTTCTCTCGCTCTCACTTTCACGTGCGGGAGCCGGTGAGCTTATGACCCCGCGTGAGATATTGCGCGATTATATGAGCGTGCTCGGCATCCTTATGCAAAACGAGAACGTAAGCTTTGCCGATATCATGAGCAGATCTACCCCAAAAAAGGAAGAAACAAAAAACGACGTCGATTTTTCCGACATCGAGCTTTAACGGAGAATACTATGACAGAAGCCGATCGCATTTTTTCTCGTTTTCCGCCCTTTGTGAAGGATTTCATCTTCGCACGCGGCTGGGATTCGCTTCGCCCCGTACAGATCGAGGCAGCACACACCCTATTTGACACGGACGACAATCTTCTGCTTACATCATCGACCGCATCGGGCAAGACCGAAGCGGTCTTTTTCCCCATTCTTGCAGAGTTTTGCGAGGACGCGCCAAAAAGTGTCGGCGCGCTCTACATTGCTCCTCTTAAAAGTCTTATCAACGATCAATTCTCGCGCATCGACGAGCTGCTTGACCTTACCGAGATACCCGTCTTTCATTGGCACGGTGACGTCGCGGCATCGCACAAAAATAAGCTTCTTGAAGAGCCGCGCGGTATACTGCAGATAACCCCCGAGTCGCTTGAAAGCATGCTAATGAGACGAAGCAACGATATACCGCGCCTTTTTTCCGATCTGCGCTACGTTATAATCGACGAGATTCACACCCTCACGGGCACCGACCGCGGCAATCAAGTGATATGCCAGCTATGCCGTATCGCAAAGCTTATTGGTAAAGAGCCGCGCAGAATAGGGCTGTCCGCTACCGTCGGCTCACCCGAGAAGAGCGCAAAATGGCTCTCGGGCGGTTGCACAAGAGAGTGCGCCGTTCCTCATTTCGAGGAAAGCAATCTCCGTTGGCGGCTCGGCATGGAGCATTTTTACATTCAAAGCGAAGAAAACGAAAACACACCGCCAGCAGAGCTTGATGCGGGATACGAATATATGTACGAGTGCGCGAAAAACAAAAAATCGCTCGTTTTTTCAAATTCGCGCGAGGAGACCGAATACGTGACCGCAACCCTTCGTCAGATAGCCAAAAAGAAGGGCGAGCCCGATATATTCCTCATTCACCACGGCAACCTCTCGGCATCGCTCAGGGAGGAAGCAGAGGCAAAAATGAAGGACGAGAACACGCACGCCGTCACATGCGCCACAGTCACGATGGAGCTGGGCATCGACATAGGGCGGCTTGAGCGCATAATCCAAAACGATGCCCCGAATTCCGTCTCGAGCTTTTTGCAACGGCTCGGACGCTCGGGCAGACGTGAGCTTCCTCCCGAGATGATGACGGTATTCCGCGAAGAGAATCCTCTCCCCAATACCCCTTTGCCCCAGCTTATTCCTTGGGGACTTTTACGCGCAATTGCGATAGTACAGCTTTACCTTGACGAGCGCTTTATCGAGCCGCCCGCCGCAAAAAAGCTTCCCTTCAGCTTAGCATTTCAACAGACCTTAAGCATACTTGCCTCCTCCGGCTCTCTTTGTGCAAAGGAGCTTGCCGCGCGTGTGCTCTCCCTTCCTCCGTTTGAGAATATTACAAAAGAGGACTACAAGACCCTGCTTGTCTCGATGCTTCAAAACGAGATACTCGAGATGACCGAGGAAAAGGAGATCATCATAGGCCTTACGGGTGAGAAGATCATCAACAGCTTTAAATTCTATGCGGTCTTCAAGGACAGCGAGGATTTCACCGTCAGATGTGAATCTGATGAGATAGGCACGGTCACTACCCCGCCACCCGTGGGAGACCGATTCGCGCTCGCGGGCAGAGTGTGGGAGGTCGAGGAGCTTGACATAAAAAGACGGCTCATCTACGTCAAGGCGGTCGACGGAAAAATGGAAATATCCTGGCCGGGAAAGTCGGAGGCCAAGC
>JAZNZQ010000097.1:0-7758 GCA_045595035.1 Eubacteriales bacterium
AAGAAGGAAGTACCCGTGATCAGAATCGGTGACACTGTTAAGGTTCACAACAAGATCAAAGAGGGTACAAGAGAGAGAATTCAGATATTCGAGGGCACCGTTATCGCAAAGAACGGCGGCGGAATTTCTGAGACCTTCACAGTAAGAAGAGTTTCTTACGGTTGCGGAGTCGAGAAGACATTCCCGATTCACTCTCCCAACGTTGAAAAGGTTGAGATCACAAGAGTTGGTAAGGTAAGACGTGCTAAGCTCTACTATCTCAGAGACCGCGTTGGTAAGAGCTCCAAGGTTAAGGAACGCATCTAACCAAGACAAAAAAGCCACCGACATCGGTGGCTTTTTTATTGCTTATCTATTGAAAATTAATATTACATATGATATAATGTAAATTACAAAAACGTTTTAGTGAGGGTGGTATTATGTCCGGTATATCCAAGAACGGACTTCAGAACAACGTCAGCGCAAAGGGGCAGCTTAAAGAGCTTGTTCCATATAAGATCTTTTTGCGCGGCGGAAATAAAAAAATTCTTTTTGTCGGAAACTCGATAACCTGGCACGCGCCGCTTGAAAAGATAAAGTGGCAGGGCGACTGGGGAATGGCGGCCTCCTCCGAGGACAAGGATTACGTGCATAGAACGGTTGCCATGCTTGACGGGAAGTACGGTAAGGTAGATTTTGCAATAGCGCAGGTAGCCGAATGGGAGAGCGGTACACCCGATGCAAGTGGGTTTTTAAGGGATAATTTTGCCGATATCCTCGATTACAGAGCCGACGTAATCATTATCCGCGTGGGTGAAAATATCCCCAAGGATGCAGCACCCGCTTGCAAGGCATATTTTGAGGATATGGTAAAATATTTTGTCAACGGAACAGATGCGAAGGTCGTTGTTACCGACGGATTCTGGCGAAACGATGCGCGCGATGCTATGGTGCGTGAGATAATATCCGAGAACGGATATGCATACTGCAAGCTCACTGACCTTGAGTCGGACGAACGCACGATGGCATTAGGTCTTTTCGAGCACAGGGGCGTAAGCTTACATCCGAGTGACTTCGGCATGGAGATGATAGCGACGAGAATTTTTGATACTGTAAACGAGGTATTATAATGGCATACAGACTTTATCCTGTTACAAAAACAGAAACTATTTGTGATGATTACAAAATAAAGGTCAACGGAGAATACGCACAGCTTGACAGCGCCCGCGTTTCGGCGATTCCTTATAACAGACGCTGGCCGGGACATCAGAGAGAGATAGAGCAGAGTGAGACTGTAAATTTTCTCTCGCTTGCGGTCGACGGTCCTGTTAGCTTTGAGATATTCCCGAAAGAGAGCTTCGAGAACGTTAAGGTGCGTCCTATTTCTGCAAATATTAAATATGAGATAACAAATGCGGGAAGCATACTCGTTCATCTTGAAAAGCCGCAGTATTTTACAGTAGAGCCCTACGGTAGAAATCACGCGCTTCACATTTTTGCCGATCCGATGAAGGATTACGGCGTTGATAAAAATATTCCCGACGTGATATATTTCGGTGAGGGTGAGCACGAGGCGGGGATGATCGAGCTTCATGAGGGGCAGACTCTTTATCTTGACGAGGGCGCAGTTGTCTACGCTTTCGTAAAGGCATTTGATGTTGACAATATCCGTATTCTGGGCCGCGGTATACTCGATAACAGCCACAACAAGGAAAAGATCCTTTTTGAAGCGCACGGAGAAGGGAACAGATCTGCGATAAACAATGCCGAGAGGATACATACCGTTCAGCTTGAATACTGTAACAACGTTGAGATCGACGGAATTACTATCCGCGATTCGCTTGTATACAACGTTCGCCCGGTTGCCTGCAAAAATCTGCATATTCGCAACGTGAAGATCATCGGCTGTTGGAGATTCAACTCGGACGGTATCGATATGCATAACTGCGAGGACGTTGTGATCGAGGATTGCTTCATACGTACCTTTGATGATTCCATTTGCGTAAAGGGCTTCGACTGCTACTATGAGGGCGACGTCGAGACTGCGGTACAGGCGGCAATGCATTACAACGGCGGAAATTATGAGAATTTCAAGAATGTGCGCGTAAGACGCTGTGTTGTTTGGAACGACTGGGGCAGATGCCTTGAGATCGGTGCCGAGACGAGAGCGGAGGATATCTGCGATATCGTGTTTGAGGATTGCGATGTGATCCACGTTATGCATTCGGTGCTTGAGGCGCAAAACGTTGACTATGCAAATGTCCACGATCTTACATACAGAAATATCCGCATCGAGCTTGATGACAATATTCCGAAGCCCGTGATCCAGCGCTCGGACGATCAGGTGTACGTAAGCGACGATCCCGACTATGCTCCCGCGCTTTTGTCGTCGATAGTCAAGTATCACTACGAATATTCGGCAGGCGGAGACCGTCGCGGCAAGAACTATGATATTCTTTTCGAGAATATTTATATAATAGGCCGTCAGAAGCCGAAATTCTTGTTTGCCGGCCACACAAAGGAATACAATTCAAGCAACATCACAATGAGAAATATCTACCATAACGGCAAAAAATTGACCTCTCCCGACGAGTACACCCTCGAGATGGACGAGACCTGCGAAAACATTGTGATAGAATAAAAAAATCCCGACCGCAAGGTCGGGATTTTTGTTTGTAATCTTAAATTACTTAAGCTCTGCGAAGTACTTGATCGTACGAACCATCTGGCTTGTGTAGGAGTTCTCGTTGTCGTACCAAGAAACGACCTGTACCTGATATGTGTCGTCATCGATCTTAGCTACCATTGTCTGTGTAGCATCGAAGAGGGAACCGTAACGCATACCGATAACGTCGGAGGAAACGATCTCGTCTGTGTTGTAACCGAAGGACTCAGTTGCCTGTGCCTTCATTGCAGCATTGATGCTCTCCTTTGTTACGTCCTTACCCTTAACAACAGCGATGAGAAGAGTTGTGGAACCTGTGCATGTGGGAACTCTCTGAGCAGCACCGATGAGCTTGCCGTTGAGCTCAGGGATAACAAGGCCGATCGCCTTTGCAGCGCCTGTGGAGTTAGGAACGATGTTCTGTGCGCCTGCGCGTGCACGTCTGAGGTCGCCCTTTCTGTGAGGACCGTCGAGGATCATCTGGTCGCCTGTGTAAGCATGAACTGTTGTCATGATACCGGACTGGATCGGATATGTGTCGTTGAGTGCCTTAGCCATAGGAGCGAGGCAGTTTGTTGTGCAGGATGCAGCGGAGATGATCTGGTCATCGGCTGTAAGTGTGTTGTTGTTTACGTTGTAAACGATAGTCTTGAGGTCGTTGCCTGCGGGAGCAGAGATAACGACCTTCTTAGCACCTGCATTGATGTGTGCCATGGACTTCTCCTTGGAGCAGTAGAAGCCGGTGCACTCGAGAACAACGTCAACCTGAAGCTCACCCCAAGGGCAGTTAGCAGCGTCCTTCTCTGCGTAGATCTTAAGTGTCTTGCCGTCAACTGTGATCGTGCCTGCCTCGTCGTCTGCAACTACGTCATGCTCATATCTGCCCTGAGCTGTGTCGTACTTGAGAAGGTGAGCGAGCATCTTGGGGCTTGTGAGGTCGTTGATAGCAACTACTTCGTAACCCTCTGCACCGAACATCTGACGGAAAGCGAGACGACCAATGCGTCCGAAACCGTTAATAGCAACTTTTACTGACATTTTTAGTGTCCTCCGTTATATAAAATTATTTTTTGACATACTTGTCTCCAAATATATATTATAACTTAAAATCCATAAAGTTACAATACCTTTGAGAAAAAATTATCAATTTTGTTGGATATTTTTCAAAATAACATTTTCTTTTCTCAAAAAATGTGCAATTTTGCCGTAAATATTACTTGTTTTTTCTCTTAAACTTATAGAAATACGTGCCGAAAAGGTATTTCGGAAGCTTCATCATTCGCCCGAGTCTTGACGGTTGGCAGAGAAGACGGTAGAACCATTCGAGTCCGAGCTTGATAAATATCTTCGGTGCGCGCTTTACGTTACCTGCGTATACGTCAAGACTTCCGCCAAGCGCAAGACACATCTTGACGCTCTCAAAACGGCTCTTGTTTTCATATATCCACTTTTCCTGTACGGGAAATCCGAGACATACGAAAAGCACGTCGGGGGCGGCTTCGTTTATCTTTTTTACGACTGCGTCGGTCTCTTCGCCGCTTTTTTTAAAATAACCGTCATTTGTACCGCAGATGATAAGTCCTTCATATTTCTCGCACATCTTTTTCGCGGCTTCTTCGGCAACACCCGGCTTTCCGCCAAGGAAAAAGACCCTCTTGCCGTCTCTTGCGGCTATCTTGAGTGTTCGCTCACCGAAATCCACTCCCGCGACCTTACCTTTAAGCGGGGTGCCGAGTATTCGTGCGGCCTTTATGACACCTACTCCGTCGGGGAGAATGAGCTCGCCCGAGTTTATCATCTCGCAAAGCGAAGCATCCTCGATGCACGCTTGTGCTATTTCCGCATTTGGCGTATAGACGGCACTCGCACCCTCAAAGGAGAGCATATCCTCAATATATGCTTCGCTCTCATCGGGGGTTATATTGTCAAACATTATTCCTCGGATATTTACTTTATTGCGCTCCATAGTTCCTCCGATTTTTTCATACTGCATCCATTTTACCATTGTTTTCGAATTTATTCAAGGAAATGTGCGAATTTTCTTTTTTTGGCCGCTCGCTTGCTTGACAAGAGAGAAAGTAATTGATATAATATTATATTATAATTTATATTTTATAAGCGAGGACATAAAAATGGCAGCAGACAAGAAAATGGTTGAGCAGATCACATCCATGGATGAGGATTTTGCGAAATGGTATACCGACATAGTAAAAAAAGCTGACTTGATAGATTATTCAAGCGTCAAGGGCTGTATGGTAATAAGACCTTACGGCTATGCTATCTGGGAGAATATCCAGAAGATACTCGACGCGAGATTCAAGGAGACAGGACACGAGAACGTATACATGCCTATGTTCATTCCCGAGTCGCTTCTTCAGAAGGAGAAGGATCACGTTGAGGGCTTTGCTCCCGAGGTTGCGTGGGTAACACACGGCGGCGAGGAGAAGCTCACAGAGCGTCTTTGTGTACGTCCGACCTCCGAGACTCTTTTCTGCGAGCATTATGCTAACATTATCAAATCCTACAGAGATCTTCCCAAGCTCTACAACCAGTGGTGTAGCGTTGTAAGATGGGAGAAGACAACACGCCCCTTCCTTCGCTCGCGTGAATTTTTGTGGCAGGAAGGTCATACAATGCATGCGACAGCTGAGGACGCGGAGGCAGAAACAGTACGTATGCTGAATGTATATGCCGATTTCTTTGAGAAGGATCTCGGTATTCCGGTCATCAAAGGTAGAAAGACAGACAAGGAAAAGTTTGCGGGCGCGCTTGCAACCTATACCGTAGAGGCGCTTATGCACGACGGTAAGGCGCTTCAGGGCGGCACGTCGCACAACTTCGGTGACGGCTTTGCAAAGGCGTTCGGCATTCAGTATCTTGATAAGGATAACAAGATCAAGTATTGCCACCAGACATCCTGGGGTGTATCCACGCGTATGATCGGCGCTATTATCATGACTCACGGAGACAACAACGGTCTCGTTCTTCCGCCTGCAGTCGCTCCTATTCAGGTAGTTGTCATCCCTGTTGCACAACACAAGGAAGGCGTTCTTGAGGCGGCAAATGCAGTTAAGGATCAGGTTGCAAAGTTTGCACGCGTAAAGATAGACGACAGCGACAACAGCTCGGGTTGGAAGTATGCCGAGTACGAGATGAAGGGCGTTCCGCTCCGTCTCGAGCTTGGACCGCGTGATATCGAGGCGGGACAGTGCGTGCTCGTTCGCCGTGATAACAGAGAGAAGATCTTCGTTAAGCTCGACGAGCTTGAAACTGTAATTCCTCAGGTTCTTGCCGATATAACAAAGGCGCTTTACGATAAGGCGGCAGAAAACCGCGCTAACAGAACATATACGGCTACAACTCTTGACGAGCTTGTTGAGATCGCAAACAATAAGGCGGGATATATCAAGGCAATGTGGTGCGGAGACCTCGAATGCGAGCTCAAGCTCAAGGAGGTCGCAGACGTATCCTCGCGTTGCATGCCCTTTGGTGAGGAGCCGGTCGGTGATAAATGCGTATGTTGCGGAAAGCCCGCCAAGGCGACTGTTTTCTGGGGTAAAGCATATTAAAATCTCTTTCTGAGAGGGAATAATGAAAGTTTTTTCAACCTCGTTCAAAGAAAAAATGCGCAAGCTTGACGTGACCGTTATGGTTTGCGTGACAATACTAACTTGTATGAGTCTTCTCGTCCTTTTCGGAGGGCGGGAAGATTTTGGCATGGGAAAGTTTGCGATGCAGTTCGCTATGGCATGCCTCGGCTTTGTGCTTATGATACTTATAAGCATGCTCGACTATCAGGACGTCATAGATAAATTTTACGTAATATTCTTCTTTATTTCTGTCGGCGCTCTTGTGCTTACCCTGCTTATAGGTACGGGCGACGGAAACAAGAGCTGGATACGCTTTGACAAGATCGGTATTCCTTTCGGTATTCAGCCGTCCGAGTTTGTGAAGATAACCTTTATCGTGACCTTTACTAAGCATCTTGACCGTGTCAAGGAAGAGATAAACAGACCCAAAAACGTGCTCGGTCTTGTGCTTCACGCGGGTCTTATAGTAGGTCTTGTGCTTCTTTCGAAGGACCTTGGCGTTGCACTTGTTTATATGGGCATCGTTGCTTTCATGCTTTTCTCTTCGGGGTTAAGCTTGTGGTATTTCCTTGTAGTCATAGTTGCCGTTGTGGCTATCTTCCCATGGGTGTGGCCGCATCTTGCACTATATCAGAGGGAACGAATACTTGTCGGATTCGATCCGATGCTCGACCCGCTTGACAAGGGATATCAGCCGCTGTTAAGTAAACAGGCGATAAGCTCGGGATCGTTTTTCGGTCAGGGACTTTTCGGCGGCGAGATATATGAGGAGCTGCCTGCGGCTCATACCGACTTTATCTTCGCTGTTATCGGTGAAAAACTCGGATTTGTCGGCGTTGCAACGGCTATAGTTACAATGTGCGTGCTTGTCGTACGCATAACAATCATTGCAAGAAAGTCGCGTAAGGATACGGGATCGTACGTGTGTATGGGTATTGCCGCAGCGCTTATTATACAGACTGCCGAAAATATAGGAATGTGTATGGCGATGCTTCCTGTCGTCGGTATTACGCTTCCTTTTTTAAGCTACGGCGGCTCGTCAACTCTTGCACTCTACATAATGATGGGAGTCGTACAGAGCGTACAGTCACACAGAATAAAATATTTCTTTGAACGAGAAGGCACGTAAAAGTAATAAAAGCCCTCCCCGTAAAATATAATTGGAGTGAAAACAACAATTATACAAGGGGAGGGCATTTTTATGTTCATATACTCAATGAAGGCAAATACTCTTAAGTTTGCGGGAGTAATTTCTGTAGCACTTATAACACTTGTTATGCTTATCGTTCTTGTACCGTCATACGGTTCGGCAGATGCGGATGCCTCGTATGAGGTGAACGAAAGCGTAAGCTTTGAAAAGATAAAGACAAATGAGGACAGAGTGAATTTTCTCTCTCAGTTCGGTTGGACCGTCAAAGCCGATTCGATAGAAGAAGCCGAAATAACCATTCCCGCCGAGTTTGATAAGGTCTTTGCGGGCTACAACGAGATACAGAAGTCCGAGGGACTTGCTCTTGGCAAATA
>JAZNZQ010000098.1:0-7348 GCA_045595035.1 Eubacteriales bacterium
ATTCTCGAGGAATAAATACAAATATTAAACTCTAAAAAAAATAATCAAAATTTTTTGAATTATTTTTAAAAAAGGTATTGACATTTTTCTAAAATCGTGTATAATATAATACGTTGTGAAAAACAACGATGCGAGAGTGGCGGAACTGGCAGACGCGCACGTTTGAGGGGCGTGTGGTTACACCGTACGGGTTCAAGTCCCGTTTCTCGCACCAAAACAAAACACCACCCAATAGGGTGGTGTTTTGTTTTAATAAAATAATTGTAACAAGTCTTTGTAAGTTAAAAAGATGGAGAGTTCAAATCTCTCCATCTCATTTTTTATTTTAGACCGTATATATCGCTGTATTTTTTCTCAAGATAATCCGTAAAGACAAACGGATCAAATTTTTCACCGAGGACCCGTTCGAGCAGCTCGCCGGGAGTGAATATCTGTCCGTGCTTCCATATATTTTCCTTATTCCAAGCGTTGATAGGTGTAAAATTGCCCGACTTGATGCAAGTGTCGACATCAACCTTTTCTTTCATCTTTTTGAGAAAGTGTGCACCGTATGCGCTTCCGAGTGCGTATGACGGAAAATATCCTATAGCACCGCCAGACCAGTGGCTATCCTGTAAGACTCCTTCTCGATCCGACGGAACATCAACGCCGAGATATTCCTTGTAGAGACGGTTCCATTCTGCGGGAAGATCCTTCACATCAAGCTCATTACTCATAACGCGCTTTTCGAGCTCATAACGAACCATAACGTGAAGCGCATAGGTAACCTCGTCCGCTTCAACACGTATGAGTGACGGCTCGACCTTGTTTATTGCACGATAAAAATCATCGGAAGTATATGAGTTTAACGAAGGAAAGCACTCGCAGACAATGGGAAATACGTATTCGGAAAATGCACGGCTTCGTCCGAGCAGATTTTCATAGAATCGGCTCTGACTTTCGTGAATACCCATAGATACTCCACCGTCAAGATTAGTGTATGCAAGAGAATCGTCGCTTCCCATATCATAAAGCGCGTGTCCGCCTTCATGGATAACACTGAACATTGATGATGCAAAGTTGTTGCGCTTATAGTTAGTTGTTATTCTGACATCATGATGAGATCCGAGACTTGTTGTAAAAGGATGCTCGGTCGTAGACAGTCCGCAATGTCCTTTGTCAATTCCGATCATATCCATAAGCTTGAGGGCAAATCTCTCCTGTTCAGGGGTCGGAAAGTCACCATAAAGACAGCTATCATCTATTTGAGGCATCGCTCCTATTTTCTTTATAAGAGGAACAAGACGGCTTTTAAGTGCTGCGAAAAACTCATCGCATTTTTTCATATTAAGTCCGTCTTCATATTTGTTTAAGCAATAATTGTATGGGTGCATATCGGGAGCGCAATAGAGTGCAAAGCGCTTTTCATACTCAAAGATCTTCTCAAGACAGGGAAGGAAGAGTGCAAAATCATCGGTCTCCTTCGCTTTGTGCCATACGTCATCGGCTTCGACAAGGAGTTCTTGATAGGCAACATACTCATCTATCGGTATCTTTTGCATTTCGCGTATATCTTTTAGCGAAAGAAACACAGAGCGCGCCTGTATACTGTCAAGCTCGTTTTTGTGTTCATCCAAAAATTCAAGCAGTTCAAGTGTTTCCTTACCGGTCGCAAGAATATAGCTTTCCTCGCTTAAAACAGATAGAGTTCTCGCGCGGTTAGAGGCGGTATCGGAGGGGGCGGTCGTAGTGCCGTCATAATATATGAGCGCCATTGCATGGCCGTACGCGCTTATTTTCGCTTGCAGCTTTTGATAATTCTCAAGTGCGGTATTAAGTTCCATAATTGATCCTTTCGAATTTTTTATATATTTTATCAAATTTACATCAAAATGTAAATAGATTTATGATGCAACTTTCAGACTATAAATCAGCAACGAAACGCATGCGTATTTATTTTTTGTATATGATAAAATAATCTTGAAAAACAGGCACAAGGAGACATTTTTATGATATATTCCGCTTTGACAAGACTTATGGATTACGCAACAAAATGCAACCTTATAGATGCACTCGATCATTTTGTCGTGCGTAATTATCTCATGGAAGCTCTGAAGCTTTCCGAATGGAAGGACACGGATGCTGTTTATTGCGGCGAGAGCATTGACGAGATCATCGCACCCATCGTTGAATATGCTGTAAAAGAAGGAATAATAGAGGATACTGCAAATTCAAGAGATCTTTTTGACACTAAGATAATGGGGATACTTACACCAATGCCGCGCGAGGTCGTTTCTTCTTTCAAGAAGGAATATATTAAGTCTCCCGAGGCGGCCACTGATTGGTATTATGATTTCAGCAAAAAACTCAACTATGTGCGCGCGGGAAGGATCGCAAAGGATCTTAAATGGGAGTATGAATGTGAATACGGCACGCTTGATATAACGATAAACTGTTCTAAGCCCGAGAAGGATCCGCGTGATATTGCCGCCGCAAAAACAAGAGCGGCTACCTCATATCCGAAATGTCAGCTTTGCGCCGAGAATGCCGGTTTTGCAGGACATGCAACTCATCCTGCAAGGCAGAACCTTCGTCCGATCCCTCTTAACGTAAATAACGAATCATGGCAGCTTCAATATTCACCGTACGGATATTATAACGAGCATTGTATCGTTTTCAACGAGTCACATGTTCCTATGAAGATAGACTCGTCGGTATTCGGAAAGCTATTTGATATAGTTGACTGTCTGCCTCATTATTTTGTAGGATCCAACGCTGATCTGCCGATCGTCGGCGGCTCAATACTCAGTCACGAGCATTTTCAGGGCGGAAGGTACACATTTGCCATGGAAAAAGCCCAGATAGAGAAAGGGTTTACTATTCCAAAGTTCAACTCTGTAAAGGCAGGGATAGTAAAATGGCCGATGTCGGTCATTCGTCTTTCTTCCTCTGACAGAAACGAGCTCTCTCTCGCTTGCAATCACGTACTTGTTTCTTGGAGATCGTATAGTGACAGCAAGGTAAATATTTTCTTCGAAACATACGGTGAGCCACATAACACCGTAACGCCCATTGCAAGAAAGCATGGCGAGGTGTATGAGTGCGATCTTGTTCTCAGAAACAATCTCACAACGCCCGAGCGTCCGCTTGGCTTATTCCATCCGGCGCCCGAGCTTCATCACATTAAAAAGGAAAATATCGGCCTTATAGAGGTAATGGGTCTTGCCGTTCTGCCTGCAAGACTTTCGCGTGAGATCGTTGAACTTGAACAAGCTCTGCTTGGTGACAAATGCTTTGATACCACTTCGCTTTCACCCCATGCAGAGTGGGCAAAGGACGTCCTTGCAAGACATTCCGAATTATCTCGTGAGAATGCAAGAGACATTCTCGAAGGAGAGATCGGCAAGGTATTTCTCGACGTTTTGCTCGATGCAGGTGTCTTCAAGAGAGACGAAAAGGGAATCGCGGCGTTTGATAGATTTATATCTTCACTATGACAGAAAAGAGCGACATTTTGTCGCTCTTTTTTCTTGACATTTATCTACAGAATATAGTATAATATAATGTATCGAAGTTTTTTGAGAGGAACAAATAAATTGGAACAAAAAAACATTATTTTTGACACCAATTCAATATACATAAACCGTCTTAGAAATGAAAATGATAACTATGAGAAAGAGCACGGCAGAAGAAGATGCGGCTTTGTTCTTACTTTCGGTTGTCAACAAAACGAAGCAGACGGGGAAAAGATCGCAGGTATTCTGAAAACGCTCGGCTATATTATCACAGATGCCCCCGATAAGGCGGACATTATTGTTGTAAACACCTGCGCGATCCGTGCTCATGCCGAGGAAAAAGCCCTTTCTATTGTCGGACAATACAAGCATTTGAAGGCAAAGAACCCTGACCTTATGATCGTGATATGCGGTTGTATGACGGCACAGGAATCAAGAAGAAACGATATAAAATTCAAATATCCCTACGTTGATATCGCAATCGGTACAGCATCGCTTCAAAAGCTTCCCGAGCTTATATGCGAGCGCCGCGACAGAGCGAAGCGACAGATAATTCCCGATGATGATTATAGCATTGCGGAAAACATTCCGGTAGTACGAGAGAGCTCGTACCGCGCGTGGGTATCCATTATGTACGGATGCAACAATTTTTGCTCATATTGTATCGTTCCTTACGTAAGAGGATGTGAGAGAAGCCGTCTGCGTGAGGAGATAATAGCCGAGGTCGAGTCACTAGCGAAAGAGGGCTACCGCGACATAACGCTTCTCGGTCAGAACGTCAATTCCTACGGAAAAGATCTATATGAGGATTATGCGTTTGCCGACCTTTTGGCTGAGCTCTCCAAGATCGAGGGAGATTTTAAGCTTAAGTTCATGACAAGCCACCCAAAGGATGCATCCGACAAGCTGATCGAGGTGATGCGCGACAATCCGAAGATAGCCCGACATTTTCATCTGCCCCTGCAGTCGGGAAGCGACAGGGTCCTCTCTGATATGAATCGCAGATATGATTCCGCAAGATATCTTTCTATCGTCAAAAAGCTTCGATCCGAGATGCCCGATATTGCGATAACTTCGGATATAATTGTCGGCTTTCCCGGAGAGACCGAGGAGGATTTTGAGGCGACGCTTGACGTTATAAGAGAAGCTGAGTTTGATATGATATATTCTTTTATATACTCACCGAGAAACGGTACACCTGCGGCAAAGCTTGATACACAGATACCGCCCGAGGTCAAAAGCACCAGATTCGATAGATTGCTCGAGCTTCAGAACGAGATATCAAAGAAAAGGAATCAACGGCATATCGGACAAACACTTCGAGTCCTCATAGACGGAAAAAGTAAAAACAACGACAGTGTCTGGAGCGGACGAACCGAGGCAAATAAGATAGTCCTGTTCGCGCCCGATGCTTATACCGATTCTGATATCGGAACATTTAAGGAAATGAAAATAGAGCGCGCAGACACCTTCGCGCTTTACGCATAATAAAATATTTTAGAAAAAGAGGTATATAACAATGGAAATCATGGAAATCGCAAAACAGCTCGGACAGGCAATCAAGAAGGACGAGAGGATCGCCCGTCTCGATGAGGCAAGAAAGGCATACGAGGGTAACGCTGAGATAAACAAGCTCATGGTCGAGTACAACGTACACCAAACAGCTCTTCGCGAGGAGTATGCAAAGGAAGAGCGCGATATGGATGCTATCAAGGCGATCCAGACAAGAATAGAGACTATCTACAATGATATTACTACAAATGAGACATTCGTTGCGTTCAACACGGCACAGGAAGCGGTGAACGCTTTCATGAACGAGGTCAACGAGGAAATCACGTTCCAGATCACAGGCGAGCGTCCCTGTACGCACGACTGCTCCACATGCGGTGGCAGCTGCGGACACAACCACTGATAAAAACGACATTTTAAAGGAAGGTTATATGATATGACCCCGATGATGCTTCAGTATCTCGAAATAAAAGAACAGTACAAAGACTACGTTCTTTTTTATCGTCTCGGTGATTTCTATGAGATGTTTTTTGATGACGCCATCCGTGTCTCAAAAGAACTCGAGCTTACTTTGACAGGGCGGGATTGCGGTGAAGCAGAGCGTGCCCCCATGTGCGGAGTGCCCTTTCACAGCGCGGACGGATATATAGGCAAGCTTATTGAAAAAGGATACAAGGTCGCAATATGCGAGCAGACCGAGGATCCTGCCGAGGCAAAGGGACTTGTCCGCCGTGAGGTCATACGAATAATCACTCCGGGAACAGTTATAGATGCAAATCTTTTAAATGAAGGAACAAACAATTATCTTTGCTCGATATACGAGGAGGAGGACACTATCGGTGTCGCCTTTGCCGACGTTTCAACAGGTCAGATATTTGCGACGGCATTTCGCGGAGAGGGAAGAGCAGAGGCGCTTTTGACCGAAATAGGCGTTTATGCCCCAAAGGAGATCATATCTTGCCCGATGACCGAAAATTCTTCAGTTTCCTCTCTCGGCCTTAATATAAACGATTCAAGATCGGTCGGCTACCAGCTTTTTGAAGCTAAAGTGATCGTTGCAAATCAATTCAAGGATCTTTCTACCGAAAACCAAGAGCCACAGCTTATCTCTGCGCTCGGTGGGCTTTTGTCATACATCTCCGATACTCAGATGACCGATATCTCCTATATTAAAGAGCTTTCGGTATACAGTAACAAGAGCTTTCTTGAGCTCGATATCAACACACGCAGAAATCTCGAGCTTACTTCTACAATGAGAACCAAGGAAAAGCGCGGCTCACTTCTTTGGGTGCTTGATAAGACCAAGACTGCTATGGGTGCAAGACTTTTGAAAAACTGGATCGAGCATCCTCTTGTAAATGAAAACGACATAAAGCTTCGTCAGAATGCCGTATCCGAGCTTTACGGTGACTTTATGCTCCGTGAGGATGCCGCATCCCTACTTTCCGGCGTGCTTGACCTTGAACGTCTCATAACAAAAGTGGTTTACGGAAGCGCAAACGGTAAGGATCTTATCGCTATAAGAAACACGATACAGGTAATTCCCGAGGTAAGAAAGCTTTTTGCAAATGCTGAGAGCGCAGAGCTTTGTGATACATACGAAAATCTCGACGAGCTCAATGATATCTGTTCACTTATAAGAAACTCCATAAGCGAATCCGCACCTTTTTCGGTACGTGAAGGAAATATCATTGCGGACGGATATGACAAGGATGTGGATTATCTCCGTTCGGTCATGAAAGACGGAGAGGGGTGGATACGTGAGATCGAAAAAAATGAGAGAGAGCTTACAGGTATCAAAACACTCAAGATCGGGTATAACCGCGTTTTCGGTTACTACATTGAGGTTACCAAATCGCTTATAGATCAGGTTCCGGAGAGATACATAAGGAAGCAGACTCTTTCGGGATGTGAAAGATACATTACACAAGAACTAAAGGATATGGAAGCTACCATACTCGGTGCGGCGGACAAGATCGCCTCGCTTGAATTTGAGATCTTCCAAAAAATAAGAGGGTCGGTTGCTGATAATTCTGCAAGGATCCAGGACAGCGCCGCACGTCTTGCAAAAATTGATGCTTACATCAGCTTGGCATCTGTTGCGGCGAAAAATAAGTACGTATGCCCCGAGATCGACAGAAGTGATGTAATAGAAATAAAGGACGGACGTCATCCTGTTGTCGAGCAGTTCGTGCAGGGCACATATTTTGTGCCCAACGATGTTTTGCTTGATACGTCGTCTAACAACCTTATGCTCATAACAGGCCCCAATATGGCGGGAAAATCAACATATATGCGCCAGATCGCCCTTATATGCGTTATGGCACAGATCGGATCTTTTGTCC
>JAZNZQ010000099.1:0-3210 GCA_045595035.1 Eubacteriales bacterium
TTTTTCCTAAGCTATCCGATATAGGCTCGTTTATTTACAACGGCTTCGGTATGGGTTCGGAGCATATTTTTGATGCGGTCGTAATGCTGGTCTTTAATACACTGCTTCTTCGTTTTGGGGGAGCTTCCGGTACTCTTTACGTTGCTATCTACGGCGTAATTTACACGCTCAGTACGATTCCCATAAGCGTATTTGACGGCGCGTCCGATGCTCTGTTGACCGTGACCGCATTCTTGGTTGGTGAATCGGATACAGACGGCATTTATGCCGTATTAAAGAAAGCACTCTCCGCGGTAATCATAAGTGGCGGTATTATTACGCTTTTTTGTACCGTGTTTTCGGATGCTTTTATATGGTTTTTCGGAATCCGTGATCCGGAGGCGATTGAGATAGCATCTGTGGCATTGCGGATTTTTGCAATCAATATCGTGTTTATGGGTGTCAATACGGTAATCACTGCTTTTTGGCAATCTATAGGCAGGGCTAAATTCGCAGGAGCGATGACTGTTATACGCGACTGTATTTTGATGCTGGTGCTCGGAGCATTGTTTATCCCGAATGCCAATATTATCGGTCTTTCGATCACGTATATCTGTACCGAGATTCTTTGTACGCTGATGATCGTTGGTGTGCTGGTATTCCGTTCCTCAAAGAAGTACGTAAGTAAAGAATACGGTATGACGGGAAAATGTTTTGAACGCTCCTATCTCATTGAAGCGGAAAGTATGGCGCAGATCTCCGGCGACCTTGAAGCCGTTTGCGAGGAATGGGAGATTGGTATGAAGCAATCCTTCTTTATCAACTTTATTTGCGAAGAGCTTTTGCTCAATGTAATTAAGTTCGGTCTTGATGATGAAAGCAAGAAGAAGGCGTATTATATTTCGATCAAGCTGATGGAAAAGGACGGAGATTACGTTCTCCGTATTCGTGATAACGTCAGCTTGTATAACCCGTTTGAGTCTGATGGTGACGAAATCGATTCGGGCGTGCTGAAGCTCATTCAAAAGAAAACAAAGTATTGCGACTATCAACGCAAAATGATATTTAACTATCTTTACATGATTATCTAAGGAGACCTAACCGTGCAGAGTCAACTTGTTTTTCAGGAGAAAAATGAAATAAAAAGACTTCGTGTGCAGAACGAGCTACTCGCCTGCTATGAGGCACCTGTTTTCGCACAAATTTTCTCCGAAGGACAAGATCTCGCGGTTCTTGATATCGGATGCAACGACGGAGCGAAAACGATCGAGCGTTTCACCTCGGATCAGGTATTGTGTGTGATCGGACTTGAATATAACGAGGTGCTTGCTGCAAAAGCTCAAAAAGCATACGGCAACGAGAGATTTTCATTCTACCCACTTGACGTAGAAGCGGAGGACTTCGCGGAGCGGCTTCGCATCATAATGAATGATAAGAAGATCGACGGATTTGACGTGATCTATCTCTCCTTCGTTCTGATGCACTTATCCGACGTGAAAGGGTTGCTTATAGCTCTTCGTCCCTTTTTGAAAACGGACGGGAAGCTGTTTATCATTGAAGCAAACGACGCCAGTTCTACCTTAACGGGTGATAAAAACGGATTGCTCGGTGAGTTTTTGGAGATCTTAAAAAAGGACAAATATTCCGGCGATCGCGAGGTCGGAGCGACCGTTTGCGAAACACTCTCCGCTTGCGGATATGAAAGCATTAACGTTTGGCACGATGCTGTTTCGGCGGCAGAGGGCGAGAAGGAAAAGAAAAAAGCGATCTTTACTACCTTTTTTACCTATTTACGCGAGGACGTGTTACTGCTTCTTGAGTCAGAGCCGGACAACGAAGAATACAGATCGTGGTCGGCTTGGCTTGCCGGAAACTATGAACCGCTCAAGCGCTTGATCCTGAAGGAAAAATCGGTCATTTCTATGGGAATGAAGATTTTGACCTGTACGAAAGGCAAAAAATGAAATACACATTTAATCTTGAAAACAAAGGCGTGTTTTACCTGAAACCTCTTTTAGAGGAAGAAGTCAACGAAGCCCGTCTTTTATGTGACGAGTGCGTTGGTGAAAATCTGTATGGGGCAGAAGAAATTGCCTCTGCGGTTGGCGCTGTGGACAGATTTTTCTATCTTCTAAAAAGCGAAGCGGGAGAACCCGTTGGATATATATATTACTATCTTACCGAGCCAGAAGATATTGCGAAATATGCAAAGCTTGACGCAGAGCTGTTTCGCAAGGTGTATTCCCGCACCGATAAAATGGTCGGTAAAATTCAGTCGGTGGGACTTAAAGAAGAATATCGCGGCATCGGTCTTGCCGCACAAATGGTAAATTTTATTTTAGAGAAGCTGAAAGAGATTTCCATTGACGTTACTTTTATCGTTTGTTGGAAGCCGGGCGGCATCCTTCCGCTGGGCAAAGCTCTTTCGGAATGTAAATTCGCTTATTTATCCGAAGCAAAAAAAGTTTGGTATGACGATACCGAGCTGATATGCCCGATCTGCCACGGCAGATGCCTGTGTGATGCGGAGGTTTACTATAAACGACTTGACGGGGAGACGAACAATGAAGCTTAAACTTTTGCCTAAATTCATTATTTCACTTGGAATCGTCGGACTTGTTCTTACGATTGCGATCTCGCTCTTTAGCTACGCAACCTCGAAATCCTATCTGGAAGAAATGTATGCGGAAAGAGTTATGACGAACAGCAACGCCATAGCCGCTATGCTTGACATTGAGGATGTGAAAACGATTCTTACAGAGGGCGGCGATGAGACACCCGAATATCAGAAAATGTATGATCTCTTCAATCAGTTGAAAAAGGACGGCGATATCACCTTCCTCTCCCTCGTTGTTCCCGATGAGGATAGCGTTTGCTTCTACATTGACGCAATGGTGGAGGAAATGGGAGACGATCCCGCCAATCAGCTTCCTTACGGCAGTGATATTCTGTACGTAGACGCGGCAAATCCCGACGATCCTGCCGATATGGAAAAATATATCACCATTTGGGAAAGATACAGAGATAATAAAGGAATTGACACTCCTCTCGTAACGGACAACGACTACGGATACAATTACACGGGCGTTTCGGTCATTCTTGACGAGAACGGAAACGCTATCGCGGAAATTCAGTACATACTCGATATGAGCGAAGTGAGAGCATACCTCAACTCCTTCCTTATCAATATGCTGCTGATCTCCTTTGCGATTATCGGTATTACCATCATTT
>JAZNZQ010000100.1:0-6849 GCA_045595035.1 Eubacteriales bacterium
GTTTATTATAGGTGTCAAAAGCGAAATGGCGGAGGCGGCGAGCATACAAAGCACGACCGTGATTATCTGCGGCTTGAAATCCTTGAAATACCCGAGCATACGAAGGAATATCGCTCGGCTCTTTACACAGTCGTCGCATACAAGTCTGTTCTGATCCTTATATATCTTTCCGCATTTCGGGCATTTCTTGTTGAACTGCTCGAAGATCTGGTCGTCCTCGCACACCTCTTCGCCCTTCATGATACGCTTCATTACGTCCAGAAAAGCAAAAAACTTGCGTTTGCATGCGTTCGTACAGTAAGCGAGGATGATCGTCCTTCCCTCTCGCTTGTATTTTTCTTCGGCTTCTTCGAATGCTTCGCCAAGCGCCTCTTTATCGGGAGCCGCCTCGCTGTGAAAGACTGCAAGCAATCTGTTTGAAGAAGTAAAGTTGTCTATGTACGGACTCGCAAGCAATGCAAGTTCAAATTCATCGTAAATACCGCTCTTAAGATCAATGCGAAGCAAACGTTTTCGCACAAAATCAAGTGCGAGCCAAGTTTCGCCGAATTCACCGGAGAAATCAAGGTCAAGCTTGACTGCAACGTCTATACCGTCGATGCTCTTGCCCGCCTTCTCAAATGCTTTTTTGGCGTCCTCGCTCAAAAAATCAAGTGGTAACATACACACCATCCTTTCTTGCGCCTTGATATTTACAAAACGCAAATTATATGGTAAAATGTTTTTACACGATAATAATACCATATTGAATCGATTTTTCAAGACCAATCCGAAAATTTAGAATTTTTCTACAAATTATACATATTTTCGTCATCAAAAGGGGTAATAATATGTTCAACTTTCTCAAAAAACTGTCAAAAAGTAAAAATACGAACAGTAAAAGCTTCCGTGAGGAGATGGCTCGCCACCTCGACGGAAGACATATCCGCTACGTCACCGAAAAGAAGAATGACGTCGATGAGATCATCGGCCGCGAAGGCGGGCTGAACATAAGAAACGGAGAGTTTATAGTGCTCTCGTCGGGAGAGATCGTCATGCGTACTAAGGTCGAGGACCTGCAGGCGTGGGAGCTTCTCTCGCTTGAGGGTGCAGTCCTCACCGCCCCCGATCTCGAGCACGGCGGAGAGGTGCGAACGATAATCGTATACTACAAATATTACAGATAAAAATAAACCTCGCATCTGCGAGGTTTATTTTTATCTTATTTGACCTTTTCTTCGACTTCGTTTGCCGCAGCGTCAAGGTAATCGTTCTCCATGAGCTCGATCATACCCTTATCGCAAAGAGCCGCAAGCTTGGGATCGAGCGGGATCTTGCCGAGGATCTTGTATCCAAAGTGTGCCGCGATCTCGTCTATATGGCTCTCACCGTAGATCTTGATCTCCTTGCCGCAGTCGGGACACTTTACGTAGCTCATATTCTCAACGATACCGAGCACGGGTATGTTCATCATCTGCGCCATATTAGCCGCCTTCTCAACGATCATCGAAACAAGCTCCTGGGGGCTTGCAACTATGATAATGCCGTCAAGCGGGATAGACTGGAAGACCGTGAGCGGTACGTCACCTGTTCCGGGAGGGCAGTCAACGAACATATATTCAACGTCGTTCCAGATAACGTCTGTCCAGAACTGCTTTACCATACCCGCGATAACGGGGCCGCGCCAGATGACCGGCTGAGTCTCCTCCTGCAAAAGGAAGTTGACCGACATAACGTCTATCTTTGTTGTAGTCTGCTTGGGGTAGATGCCGTTCTCATCTCCCTCTGCTCTTCCTTTAAGACCGAATATCTTGGGAACGGACGGACCTGTGATATCCGCATCGAGAATGGCTGTCTTGTAGCCCTTTCTCTGCATATTTACCGCCATCATGGATGTGACGAGCGACTTACCTACGCCGCCCTTGCCGCTGACAACGCCTATTACGTGCTTGACCTCGCTGAACTGGTTGAGCGGTTCAAACATATTCTGTTTTTCCTTCGACGCGCACTTTTCGGAGCAGGTCGAACAATTGTGTGTACATTCTGACATTTTTAATCCCTCTTCTTTATTTTTAATTTTCTTTCAAAGACCTTCATAACACCCATATAGATGGGCTTTGCATTTATAATAACGATAGCAAGTATCGCCATACACTGAATTACGATCCAACCCCTCACCTCAAATATCATAGCAGTCGACTGAAGCGCTACGATAAGAGTGTTTATCGTAAGTTTGATAGAATGTAGGTTGAATCTAATGTATTTTTGCGTATTCACCGCTCTTATGATGAATACGACAAAATAGCAGGCAAAGGTTGCGATAGCCGCGCCGTTTGCGCCCCAGACGGGGATAAGCAAAAGGTTAAGCACGATGTTTATTACCGCTCCTATTGCCGAGGTAACAAAGGAAAGCACGCTCTTTTTCTCAACGAGATATACGCTTCCCATGAAGGTAACAAGACTTGAGAATATCGTCGCCACCGAAAGTATCGGTATATACTGCCACGAGGCATAAAATCCGGGCGAGACGAGTATTGCCGTGCATATCTTGGCAAACGCAACAAGGAATGCACCCGCGATGAACATTATCGCCTGGAAGCTGTCGAATATCGTACCGAAGAATCGGCTGTGCTCACCTTCACCGTCACCGCGCTCGGTCACAGCCGAGAACTGCCACGCTTCGATAAAGATGCCCGAAAGCAGTATCAGAAGGGTCGGTATCTTATACGACACCGCATAGAGTCCGTTGATATCCGCACCGCATATATGCTCTACCATATATCTGTCGGCAACGTTTGTCACCCACCAGAATACAGTCGTGGGAATAAGCGGGATACTGTACTTAAGCATCGACTTAAGTATTTTTTTGTTCACCGCTTTTATCTTTATATGCTTATACAGCTTTGCGTACAACAGCAAGAAAAGCGTCGAGATAATGTCGGCTAAAACGACCGAGAGGACATATCCCGTGACCTTCATTGAAAAACCGACAAGGAAAAGAATATTGAATCCTATCGTCAGCGCCGTTGCAAGTATGCCCTGGAAGGCAAAGAGTGCCGTTTTTCCCTCTGCGCGCACAAACTGAGCCGAGAGCGAATGGAATATCGCCGCGATAACGTAAAGGAATATCAGCCACGTATCGGTGCCAAAGTACGGCACGTGCAAAAGAACCGGTGTCAAGACAAGGAACACAAGCGTGCCGAAAAGAAGTGTTACAAAGCCCGTGGAAAAGACCTGCGACCTGTCATATTTTTCTTTGTCCAGCGTATATCTGAAGACCGCCTCGCAAATTCCGAGCGAGATAAGGGGCATAAGCAGATTCGAGGTCTGCATGATAAGGTCTGCCGTGCCGTATTCTGCTGTCGTGAGGCAACGGGTATACAGCGGCATAAGGAAGAAGACAAGCAGCTTTGATGCAAACGTGCCTATTCCGAGTATCGCGGTGTTCGACACTAATTTTTTGTATTTATTCATATCATACCCTTACAAACGTCTACCCAGCTATCGAATCTCGAAAACTTCTCAAGCTCAGGAATTGTAAATTCCGCCGCGCTGTTTCGGCTTCCGCAGGACGGAAAGACAGTCTCAAAGCGGTGAAGCGATTCGTCAAGATATACTTTGATGCCCTCGTTTGGTGCAAAAGGACAAACACCTCCCGCCATGTGTCCGACAACGCGCTCAACGTCATCAAAGGCAACCATCTTCGCCTTTGTGCCGAATCTCGCCTTGAATTTCGTATTATCGATCTTAGTATCCCCGCAAGTAACTATTAAAATGCAGCTCTCACCGAGGTAGAACGCCATTGTCTTGGCAATCCGCGCACCCTCGCATCCTATAGCTGCGGCCGCCTCATCGACCGTTGCGATAGACGTGTCAAATTCAATGATATTTCTGTTTTCGCCAAGAGAGGCGAAATACTCTTTTACTCTCTCAAGTGACATTTTATACCCTCTTCAATTTTGCATAAGTAGCCATAAGCTTTTTTGTTCCGACGTTATCGAAAACTATCTCATACATTATATCCGCGCCCATCGGCTTGACAGATATTATTTCGCCGCGCCCAAACGTCATGTGTCGCACGATGTCACCTGCAGCAAAGCTCTCGGTCTGTGCCGGCTTTTTGGGAGTTGCGGTAACTGTCGGCTTCTTTGAAAATTCGCTTGATACACGCTCACCCGTATACGAGCTTCTGATCTCGGTACGCGGTGCGGGACGTGGAGTCGGAATATCGCTCTCCTTTAAGGAATCGGGGATCTCGGACAAGAATCTTGTCGGCGGATTGTACGCCGTTTTACCGTATATCAGACGTTCACGCACGTGTGTCGCATAGAGCTTTTCCTTCGCTCTTGTTATCGCAACGTATGCAAGGCGTCGCTCCTCCTCGAGCTCCTCGGGGTCCATCATAGACTGCATTCCGGGGAATATCCCCTCCTCAAGTCCGGGGAGGAATACCACGGGAAACTCAAGTCCCTTTGCGCTGTGGATGGTCATAAGCACCGCCGCATCGGCGTTCTCATCATATTTATCGACCTCGGCAACAAGAGCGGTCTCCTCAAGAAATCCGGCAAGGGTCGCCTCGGGGTTGTCGCGTTCATATTCGATTATGTTGGAGATAAACTCGTTGACGTTGTCAACTCTCTCCGCATCGACCTCGCCGTTATCGATAAGCATCTGTCTGTAGCCCGAAAGCGAGAGCATCTTTTCTGCAAGCTCGGACACAGAACCGTCAAAATCGGCAAGATTTTCTATAAGGCGAACAAAATCCATAAGCTTTGGGACCTGACGGGACAGTACGGTATAATTTGCAGAACGGCGCATTACGTCGAACATACTGCAATTTTCTTCAATAGCTATCTGCTCTATTGCCGAGACCGTTGTGTCGCCTATCTTTCTTTTCGGTTCGTTGATGATACGCTTCAAGCGTATGTTGTCGCTTGGATTGTTTATAAGGCAGAGGTACGCAATTACATCGCGTATCTCTTTTCTGTCGGTAAAGCGCACACCGCCGAAAACGCGGTAAGGTATACCGCTTTTTGCAAATGCTTTTTCAATGGTGTTCGACTGTGCATTTACGCGGTAAAGCACCGCAAAATCGCGGTAGCTTCTCTTTCCTTTTGTTACAAGCTCCATGATCTTGTTTATTATGTATTTTGCCTCGTCATTTTGATTGTCGAGTTTGTTTACGCTTATCTTTTCACCGTCGCCCGCATCGCACCAAAGCTCCTTGCCGCGGCGTCCGAAATTATTCTTTATAAGCGCATTTGCGGCGGAAAGGATATTTTGTGTCGAGCGGTAATTCTGCTCGAGCTTTATCACCTTTGCGCCCTTGAAATTTCTATCGAAATCAAGAATATTCTCAATGGTCGCACCGCGGAATTTGTATATACTCTGGTCATCGTCTCCAACGACCATTATGTTGTTGTACTTACCGGAAAGGAGCACCGTGAGACGGAACTGAGCCACGTTCGTGTCCTGATACTCGTCAACGCAGACATATTCGAATCTGTTTTGATAATAATCACGCACGTCCTCGTGCTGTTCGAGAAGAAAGACTGTCTGCATGATGATATCGTCAAAATCAAGGGCGTTTGCCGAAAGCAGACTCGACTGATACAGCTTGTATATCTCCGCGATCTTTTTAAGCTTGTAATCAGCACCCGCACAAGAAGCATACTCGGAAGGAGTGATAAGTTTGTCCTTTGCACGGCTTATCTCGTTCATGACAGAGCGTATCGGAAAATTCTTCTCATCTATGTTAAGCGTTTTCATGCAGGAGGCAACAAGTTTCTTTTGGTCGTCGGTATCGTATATCGAGAATCCGCTCTTATATCCCATAAGCTCGCCGTATCTGCGAAGGATGCGTACACATACTGAGTGGAATGTGCCCGAGGCGACCTCACCGTCGAGAATATCCTCACCTATCGTCGCCGCGAGTCTTGTTTTGATCTCATTTGCCGCCTTGTTTGTAAAGGTGATGGCAAGCACCTTCCACGGAGGACAGGGGCGGATCGCAAACTCGGAAAGTATCGGCAAAAGGTCTTCGCCTTCAAGCGAGAGCGCACGCTCAAGATCAGCTACCACAGTTTCATTTACGTAGGTCGGCACGGCGTTGCTATGATATGCGTTTCCGTATTTAATTATAAACTCAATTCTCTTTACAAGCACGGTGGTCTTTCCGCTTCCCGCACCCGCAAGAATAAGAAGCGGGTCCTTTACGGTAAAGACCGCCTCACGCTGCTTGGAATTTAGCTTTGAATAGTATTTATCAAAAAGAGCTCTCTTGATAGCAAGATATCTATTACCAAGTTCTGTTGTCATCACATAACGCCTTTCGTTTTAGTCGCTACCTTATATTATACACCTTTTTGAGAGTGGTTTCAACATAAAAAAAAATAAAAAGCGCCGATTTTTTCGGCGCTTTTGTATGAAATCATTCGTCTGCGTTTTCCCAGTTGTGATATACGTTCTGAACGTCCTCGTTTTCATCGAGATGCTCGAGAAGAAGGTTCATGAACTTGATATCATCCTCGCTCTCCAGTGTTACGTATGTTGAGGGGATCTTGTCCTCCTCTGCCGACTCGATAGCATATCCCTTTGCTTCAAGCGCTTCTTTTACCGCGCTAAGGTCGCTCTTTTCCGTGTAGATCTCATAGAGTTCGTCGTCGGCAACAAAATCTGCCGCACCCGCCTCAAGAGCATCCTCCATAAGCGTGTCCTAAGTCGGATCTAGCCATGTCGTTCTGTGGGCCAAGGAGTTGGTTTTCCTAATTGTCTTCCTAAGACCGCTTGGCCTCCGACTTGCGCTAAGGTCGCTCTTTTCCGTGTAGATCTCATAGAGTTCGTCGTCGGCAACAAAATCTGCCGCACCCG
>JAZNZQ010000101.1:0-2987 GCA_045595035.1 Eubacteriales bacterium
CCGCAGGTGTACCGATCTCCGCTATCGTATTCGGTGGCAGACGTGCTAAGACTGCTCCTCTGGTTTACCAGTCATTCAACTGGCAGCACGGTACTTTCGTCGGTTCTATCATGGCTTCCGAGACAACAGCTGCAGCTGCAGGTGCTGTCGGCGTAGTTCGCCGTGACCCGATGGCTATGCGTCCCTTCGTTGGCTACAACATGGGTGACTACTTCAGACATTGGCTCGATATGGGCAAGAAGATCCCCAATGCTCCCAAGATATTCCACGTTAACTGGTTCAGAACAGATGCTGACGGCAACTTCATCTGGCCCGGCTTTGGCGACAACATGAGAGTTCTTATGTGGATACTCGACCGTTGCGACGGTAAGGTCGACGCAGAAATGACTCCCATCGGTTACGTTCCGAAGGCAGAGGATATCAACATCGAGGGTCTTGAGGACGTTACACTCGACACTATCAAGGAGCTTCTCACAGTTGATAAGGCATCGTGGCTCGAGGACGTACAGAACATCAAGGAATTCTACGCACAGGTAGGCGAGAGAGTTCCCCAGGCAATGTACGACGAGCTTGCCGCTCTCGAAGCAAGACTTTCCAAGTAATTATAATATACGAAAAAGATGTTGCACTTTCGTGCAACATCTTTTTTATTTTATCTCGATATTTATGCTTCCCGTATTTGTTGTAAGCTCGCATCTGCCGCCCGTGATACTGTTCGGGACCTTTACGCTTCCCGTATCTGTCTCTGTAATAAACACCTTATCGGTAAGCAAGCTTCCCTTAATATGACCCGTAGTCGTCTTCGCAAATATCTCATTTGCATCACATGCATCAAAGTTGATACTTCCCGTGCTTCGCTCGACAGAAATGCCTTCTTTTGCGACAACGTCCTTCATAGAGATCGCACCCGTGCTTCCTTTTGATGTAATGTTTTGACATCTAATGTTCTCAAGCATTGTACGGCCTGTGCTTACCCTTACCTTAACATCATTTGCGTGCAAGACGTTTTTTACATCGATATCGCCGGTCGACACCGTTAAGCTCAAATTCTTTGACATAATATCGCAAATGCTTATGTCTCCCGTGCTAAGCGAGATATCGATATCTTCAAAATCAGCCAACGCAGTTATTTGAACATCTCCGGTACTTCCCTTTACAAAAAGATCTCCGCAGCTTATAACCTCGTCATGCGCTCCTGCGGGCAAGTACACGGTTATCTTGGGTGCGCCAAATCCTATCTCTATATGCTCGTACCATTTTCTCGTATCATTTATCTCGACCGTAAGCACGCCGTCCTTTATCCCGACCGTGTGTCTCACGTTTTGACGCTCATAGCAGGTGATCTTTGTACCCATTCCCTCTCCTGATACAATATCAATATCAGCAGTATCGGTAATTATTTTGATATCCCTGTAATTCTCGCTTATCTCATATTCGTTTGTTTCGAATACCGCAGTGGTCAGCTTCAAAAAATCCCATTTCAACATAGACATCGCACCTCCAAAGATCGCACATCCCAAAATTACAAGGGCAAGACCGACAGCGGTCCATACTATAATTTTCTTAGTCATCATTTTGCCCTCCTTATCTTAAAAATCGCCTTTGTCGCCACTACCGCACCATTTGTCGCCGCCGCGCACGCCATAGCCATAAATATTGCGACCCCCGCGCACACAAGCGCCGCACCTATCAAAGCACAGCCAATGACACTATTATTGCATATCGCAAAGACAACACCTACCGCCGCCAATGCTATCGCACTCACGGCAAGTGAAACGAAAACTGCCCAAAGTGAAAGGATGAGCGACCAGAGCACAACGTAAAGCGAGAAAACGACCGATACCAAAACAATTCCAAGAGAGAACCATATGGGCGAGCCGAGCACAAGAAGGACTATTTCCCACGCGGACAGCTTTCTCTTTTCGTCCTTCGGCGTCGGCTTTGTTTCGTTTGTAATTTCATCTGTATTGCCTACCGCCGCGACCGCTTCTTCTTCGCTAAGCCCCTCTTCTATGCGATCATCTATCATCTCCGAGTAAAACGATATCCGCTCTTCGATCTCTTCTTCCGGAAGCTTTGAGAGGTCGCATCTCATTTTTTTCAAAAAATCACTCTTTGTCATCTGTTTCCCCCTCCTTTGCCACAAATTCATATATAGATATGATCTCTTTCCATTCTTCCTTAAAATCCTCGATGCGGCCGAGTCCTGCATGCGTGATCCTATAATATTTTCGAAGCCGTCCGCCGTGCTCCGCACATCTGACGGTAAGCATCTTTGCACTCTCCAATCGCTTCAGGATCGTGTACAAGGTCGATTCCGAAAGCTCGATATAGGGCTTTAAATCTTTTATTATCTTGTATCCGTATGATTCTCCGTCCTTTATCGCGGCAAGCACGCATACGTCAAGTATTCCTCTTTTTAGTTGAGCGTCCATAACATACCTCACCTCGCACAATACATCATATCACGAAGTATTAATTTTGTCAATAGAAAAAGACCTCCTTTTTTATATATGGGAGATCTTTTTACTTATTATAATGTTTGCAAATTCTGTTTCAAGCCCTTCTGTGATGCAAAGTCCGGATGCAAGAATATGCTTTTTTATCGTATCGGGATCATCGGGAAATATCCTTATCTTTCTTGTTCCCATATCGATAAAGTCACTTTGCGACTTGTCAAGCGACAATACAAAAACTCCGTCGAAAGACAAGAGCGATGCGATCTTCTCTATTGCAGAGCGCTTGTCCTCTATATGCATAAATGTCAGCGACGAGTATATAAGATCAAATTGCTCTTTAAACGAATACGACATAAAATCGCCGCATATCAGACGTATGTTGTTGAGATCTGAAAGATTCTCGGCGGCCCTTTCTACAGTCTTAGGTGAAACATCGATACCGACAAGACTTTTGCACAAAGGAGCAATCCTTTTTGCGAGTCTTCCCGTACCCACGCCTATCTCCAAAACAGATCTGCTTTTATCAAG
>JAZNZQ010000102.1:0-2550 GCA_045595035.1 Eubacteriales bacterium
ATGATGCGGAAGAGCGAATTACGAAGGTCATAGACTCTTTGGAAGGCACGACCGAGTATGAGTATGATGCACTCGGACAGCTCGTGAAGGAGAGAAAGAACGCTTTCCTGATCAACCACATGACCTATGACAACTACGGAATTTAGTAATAAAGTAATTGTTTTTCTCTTATAAACAAATATCCGCGCTTTCTGGCGCGGATATTTTGTATTTTGCAGTTAAAATTTGTAAATTTTTGGTGAGAACACAAAGCCGCACACGTATCCACAATTGCCCACAAACTATTGACAATGCTTAATAAAAAAAGTAAAATTATAATATATTCCGTATGATTTTTGGGTACAGAAATTTTTACGGTCTTTTTTTTGGAAAGGTAGAATAGATATGGCTTTTTTTCTTCGCGGTGTTCATGTTCCTCACAGAAAAAATACTGCTGATATGAGCCCCGTGCGCGTTGATGCTCCAAGCTCGGTGATATTGCCGACGGTCATGCATATAGGCGCTCCCGCAGTACCGATAGTAAAGGTATGGGATACGGTAAAGATCGGAACAAAGATCGCTGAGGCGGGGAACGGAATTTCCTCCCCCGTGTATGCGACGGTTTCGGGTAAGGTCACCGCAATAAAGGACTTTTTGCTCTCGACAGGTAAAGAAGTTCCTGCGATCTATATTGAATCCGACGGCGAGATGGCCCTCGATGAGAATCTTACTCCTCCTGTTGTGGATTCGCGAGAGTCGCTTCTTGATGCAATAAAGGAAAGCGGCGTGGTCGGTCTTGGCGGTGCGGGATTCCCGACATATGTAAAATTTAACGTAGATCCCTCGAAGATCGAGGAGCTGATAGTAAACGGTGCCGAGTGCGAGCCGTATATTACCAGCGACACGTATACGATGACAGACAGAAGCGCTGATATGGAGGTTGCTTTTGATGCACTTGAAAAGTATTTGGGCATCAAAAAGATCATTATCGGTGTCGAATCAAATAAACCGCAGGCAATAGAGAGCATGAGAGCTATTGCCAAAAACGATTCTGCGATAGAGGTCAAGGTGCTTCCTCCTCTCTATCCTCAAGGAGGAGAAAAGGTACTCATATATCATACGACAGGAAAGAAGGTTCCTGTAGGCAAGCTTCCGATAGACGTTGGATGTATAGTTTGCAACTGCACGACGCTCGCAGCGATAGGCGCTTATCTTCAGACAGGTATCCCGCTTGTCGAAAAGTGCGTGACATTTGACGGAGGAGCAGTAAAGGAGCCGAAAAACGTCATTGCTCCCATCGGCACTCCGCTTGATAATATCATTGAATTCTGCGGCGGATATAAAGAAGAACCGGCAAAGGTGCTTTACGGCGGACCTATGATGGGAATATCCGTACCGTACACCTCTTATCCCGTAATAAAGAGTACCAATGCCGTGCTTGCACTTACCGAAAAGGAGGCAAAGCTTCCCAAGACGACGGCATGCATTCGTTGCGGCTCTTGCACGAATTCCTGTCCGTTCGGACTTGCCGCGGCAGAGATACTTCTGGCATATAAGAAAAAAGATACCGACAAGCTTGATGCGCTTAAGGTAAATGCGTGCATGGAATGCGGATGCTGCAGCTTTATCTGCCCCGCAAACCGTCCCCTGGTTCACACGAACAAGCTCGCCAAAACACTTTTGAGGGAGACTAAGGAAAAGGAGGCAAAGAATAAATGAGCGAAAAATTACGGCTTTCGGTTTCTCCGCACATTCACAGCGGACGCTCGACTGCAGGCATTATGCGCGATGTTATAATTGCGCTTCTGCCCACAACGCTTGCAGGTACTGTGATCTTCGGTCTTCGCGCGCTCCTTGTTGTTGCCGTGTGTATTGCAAGCTGTGTTCTCTTTGAAGCGCTATTCAATATTATCGTGAAAAAGGATCAGACCATATGGGACCTCAGCGCAGCGGTGACCGGTATTCTGCTTGGACTTAACCTTCCCGCGAATATCCCGATCTGGCAGTGCGTTATCGGTTCGCTGTTTGCGATAGTCGTTGTGAAATGCCTCTTTGGCGGCATCGGTTGCAATCTTGTCAATCCTGCGATCACAGCGCGTGTTTTTATGCTCGTTGCTTTCGGCAGTATGGCAACACAGGCATATCCGGTCATAGTTGATACTGTCTCGGGCGCAACTCCTCTTTCTTCGGAGAATGCAAGCTTTGAGCTTTTTGACCTTTTTATCGGACTTAAGGGCGGCGCTATAGGTGAGGTCTGCGGTGCGGCGCTCGTTCTTGGATTTGTATATCTTTTGATAAGACGCGTAATAACCTGGCAGCTTCCCGTTACCTATATCGTGTGTGTATTCGTTCTGTCATTTTTCATAAAGGGCTTTGATCTGAACGCGGCACTTATCGCTGTACTTTCGGGCGGACTTCTTATCGGTGCGATATTTATGGCGACCGACTACGTTACTTCTCCTGCGACCGCATGGGGCAAGGTGATGTTCAAACTCGATACAAATATTCTTACCATACTTATCAAATATTTGAAAATATATCCCGAGGGAGTTTCCTTTGCGATACTCTTTA
>JAZNZQ010000103.1:0-2151 GCA_045595035.1 Eubacteriales bacterium
CGGAATCACTATGTGTCAGGCAAATTATCATATTATGGGCGAGAACGTTTATGACGTTATAGATGAATTCAAGGACAAAATATTTATGGTACATTTCCGTAACACAACTGGCATTCCAACCCACTTCCGTGAAACCTATCACGATAACGGAGAGATGGATATGGCGCGTCTTATGAATCATTACGTAAGGCTTGGAATAAACGTTCCGATAAGAGTTGACCACGTTCCGACGATGCCCGGCGAGGTATCCGGCGTTCCCGGCTATGATGCACTTGGAAGGCTTTATGCTATGGGGTATATGCGAGGACTTTACGAGGGTGCTTTAGCATCCATTTAAAAGGAGAAAAAATATGATCACGATTGGAAATGAGATAATAAGAGAACAGAAAAAATTTTGGAACAACTGTATCTTCCATCCAACTGATGCTATAGAAGATCCGTGGGGCAAAAGAATACTTGACAGAATAGCAGATGATAAATCTATCGACACGGTCAGAATATACTCTATGTTCGAAGATATCGTATATATTGGTGAAGACGGCGAATTAAAGTATGATTTCAGAATAAGCGATCTTCGCCTTGATTATCTTGTGGAGAAGGGCTTTAACGTTCTAATTGCGTACGGAGGTATGCCCGATTGTATCGCGCTTTCAACCGATAATAAGACGTCTTGTTCAAAGGGAAAAACGCGCTACAAGGGAAAGCTTTGGAATTCAATGCCGCCGAAGGATTATAAGGTGTGGGAAGAGATATGCTATCAATATACCAAGCATATTGTGGAGCGATACGGTATCGACGTGGTTTCAAAATGGTACGTTCATTGTTTTAACGAGCCCGATCATAGCGGATTTATGCTCTCTCACCTGGATAAAACCGCGTACAAAGAGAGACTTGATGTATATTGTCCGATGTACGAAGGGTTCGTCAAAGGTGTTTTGAGAGCAGACGAAAGAATTCACGTCGGCGGACCCGCGCTTGCTTTCAGCCTCGATTTCCTGAAAGGCTTTTTGAATTTCGTCAAAGAGCGAAATCTTAGACTTGATTATATTGCTGTACATAATTACGGAACAGATCCTTTTAAGCTCAAGGACGGACTTGCGAAATTTGACGCAGAGGACGTTATAAAACACCACTTAGCGCATCTTGAAGTAATCAAGTCCTGCGGTTTTTCGGAATGCGAGCTCGTTGTTGACGAGTGGGGAATGTGCACGAGGGGGTTCTGGAATTCTGAAGAATGCCCTATGCTTATGGCAAGAGAGCACGAGGTGTTCTCGGCTTATTATACTAAACTGTTAAGGCGCTTCATCGACGTTGACCCGATGCTCTCGAAGCTTATGATATGTCTATCGGGGCAGCACGAAATGACCGAGGATTTTTCGGGCTTCCGCAACTTCTTTACTCTTAATCATTTTGCAAAGCCTATATATAATGCTCATCTTATGGCTTCAATGCTCAGAAATCTTCTTCTCGGGGCGGAATCCGATAACGAGAATGTTTTCGTAATTCCGACAAAGGCTGATGACGGTGCGTACACGGTTATGCTTTCTTATTGCTCCGAGCATTTTGAGGAGGATATTCCCACGATCGAGGAGACACTTTCGTTTGAGAAATCGCTCTCGGGTAAGCGGCTTACCGTTTACTGCATCGACAAGGAAACGACAAATCCCTATAGACTTGCGGAAAGGCTCGGTGTGAGATACCCGAACGATGAGGAAAAGAGGCTTCTACGCGAGGAGGGAAGAATGAAGCCGATAATCGATACGGAGTATGACGGAGCGCCTGTAAAACTAAAGCTGACTCCTAACTCAACTTATCTTGTAAAGGTGGTATAAAAAATGAACTTTAATTCAAAAGAAGAAATAATCGCGCTTACTCCTCTCTGGAAGGGGGAGCGCTTGCCAGACGGACGCCCGAAGGTTGAGGAGAAATACTTGAAGGCACTTAAGAACCTGACTCTCGAGGAGGTGTGGAAGCCTATCTTTGTAAAGGGATACGAAAGTCAGTTCGAGGGACGCCTTCAGACTCTGCATAACGATGGCAGAAAGCTTATAGGCCGTGCTGTTACCGCAACCTACTGTCCCTACCGCCCCGATTACGATGCGGTAGTCAAGGATATCGGAAGAAGCGAGGGAAGAACCGGAACGTATAATC
>JAZNZQ010000104.1:0-2091 GCA_045595035.1 Eubacteriales bacterium
TACACAGATCCCGACGATCCCGTAACGCAAAGAGTGCTAGAGGATTATCTGTGCGATATCAAAAAAAGCGGTGCAGATACGCTTATTCTCGGATGTACTCATTTTCCGCTTATCTCGGGTGCTATCGCAAGAGTGCTTCCCGACGTCACACTTATAAATTCGGGAGCAGAGGCGGCAAAGGAGCTGTCCGCCCTGGTTAAAGAAAAGAATGAGTCGGGCGAGATCAAATACTTCGTTTCCGACAACCCCGACAATTTCAAGGGGCTTGCCTCTCTGTTTCTTGAAGAGGACATCGGCAACACCACAAGAAAGATAGATATCGAAAAATACTAAAAAGAGGAGAGCATCAGCTCTCCTCTGCTTTTATTTTATTGCTTTCTCCGAGCACGACACCCGAATTTGCCACCTGCGCGACCGATATCTCATCGCCGCCACGTAATCTCACGCCCTCGACCGTAAGCGTGTGCGAGTCGATATACACAGTTTCCTTATCGTTTCCGTCAACGCTCACCACGCTGTATTCGGTGAAATTCTCACCCGAGACCGTAAGCGTCTCACCGTCATATGCAATATCGGTTATTACAACTTCGTCGATACCGAGCTTAAGCACCTTCGGTTCTTCCCTTTTACCGTTCATAGAATAGCGCTCACCGTAAATGATATCGTATTCAAGCATTAAAAGCGCTTTTTGATATTCTGCGGTATCCGACAAGCTTTGGTTCACCTTTGTCATAGTGCCGCAGTTGTACCCGATAAGCTCAAGCACGTGCGGGGTGAGCTGGTACGCCTCAAGGTCGGCATCGGTATTTCCCATATCATAATTCGACCATACAACGTATTCACTCTGGTATAGCGAAATGCCGTCAAGCTGTGATTCGTCTATCTCAAGCGGGGGGAGGTGATCGCCGTAAAGTACAAGCACCGTCGGCTCTTCGCGCCCTTCAAGCTCCGAGACGAGCGCACCGATAAAATCATCGACCTCTCTTACCTGATTTGCGTAATATTCGTAGGAATTTATCTGCTCCTCGGTAAGACCTCCGAGCTTTATATCATACTTGCATTCGATCCTCTCATCCTCATATGCGCCGTGCGGCTGTACCGATACCGCCCATACGAAGGTGTTCCCCTCTTCCCTATCAAGCGCATCGGTTATGTAAGGAATAAGACAGGCATCGTTTGCCCATCCGCGCGGATTGTACTCAAGCCCCTGCATACACTCCATCGGCGTGAAGGTGTCAAAGCCGAGGTTGGCATATACCCTATGCCGCTCATAGAAAACGCCCGTGTAATTGTGGAATGCGTGAGAGACGTACCCAAGCCGCGAAAGAAAATGCGGAAGCGCGGGTATGGTATCATCGCAAAGCACGGTCATATAGGGGTATTCCCCGGGGCCGAAATAGTCGAGATTCATGCCCGTGAGCACCTCAAACTCGGTGTTGGCAGTGCCTCCGCCTATAGACTGCACCGAAAGAAGTCCGGACGGATATCTCTCTGTAAGAGATCTGAAATTCGGCATTATCTCCTCGGATGCCGTAACTCCCTTAATAAATCTCACATCAAAAAATGATTCAAGCTGCACCATAACGATATCGGGCTTTACGTTCGCGGCATCGGAGACATCCTCGGGAAGCACCGAAAGTATCGACTCAACGGTCTCTTTTGAATAATCCTCGGGCTTCTCTATTCCGGTATCAAGCACGCTGCACGAGAAGCAATACGCAAAGCCGTAATTCTCGTACGCCTCTGTGATATTGTCAAAATCATCGGAAAGCACCTCTGTCTCTTTACCGACTACAGTAGCCGAACCGACGACCGCCAACGAAACAAGAACGATCGAGAGCGCGGACATCCTCTTTATCATGGGGCGCGGTCCCTTTTTCCAGAGAAGCACCGCGAGAAATGCGACCAAAAACACAGCAAGCAGAGCGAGAATTATCTGCCACCAGCCGAAGAAGTCACGAATAAAGTCTCCGCTCGCCTTCGCAATAAAGAAATCCACGGCGGTAAGCGGATTGTCACGGAATGAGCGAAGCACGCCGTTTACAACGCCCAAGACCGTCCAGAATGCGAGTATGATCGAAAAGAAGAAAT
>JAZNZQ010000105.1:0-3324 GCA_045595035.1 Eubacteriales bacterium
CGATAAGGGACAGTATGAAGCGGCAAAGGTCCTCGGTATGAGCAGATTTCAGACTATGACAAAGATCGTTCTGCCTCAGATGTTCAAGGTCACATTGCCCTCTGTCGCGAACGAAACGATCACCCTTGTAAAGGATACGGCTCTTATTTCGGTCATAGGAATACTTGATCTTCTCGCACGCGCAAAGCAACAGGTCATCGCGAGAAGCGACGTTATTCCCTTTGTCGTTGTAGCGGTCTTCTATCTCGTTATCATCTTTGTGCTTACCAAGGTCTTTGATAAGCTCGAGAAGAAATTTGCATTTTAAGAGGTGAGCGGGATGATAAAGGTAAAAGGATTACATAAAAATTTCGGCGATAATGCCGTGCTTCGCGGTGTCGATCTTGAGGTCGGCCGCGGTGAGATCGTCGCAGTCATAGGCCCCTCCGGCGGAGGAAAAAGTACATTTTTGCGCTCGCTTATCGGACTTGAGAGCGTTGACGAGGGGAGCATATATATAGACGGTGCGGCGCTTGTAGAGAATGGATGCTATCCCAAGGAGAGCGTTCAGCGTACTGTCTCGGCAAAAATGGGAATGGTCTTCCAGCAGTTCAATCTCTTCCCGCATATGTCGGTCAAAAAGAATCTTATTTGTGCGCCGACCTGCGTGAAAAAAATGGACAAAAAGGATGCTGAGGAGCGCTGCAAAAAGGCGCTCGATTCGGTCGGCCTTCTCGATAAGCTTGATGCGATGCCGAATTCGCTCTCGGGCGGACAGAAGCAGAGAGTTGCTATTGCCCGCGCGCTTATGATGGAACCCGACGTGCTCCTTTTTGACGAGCCGACCTCGGCACTTGACCCCGAGCTTACGGGCGAGGTGCTTGCGGTCATAAAGGAACTGACGAATTCGGGCATCACAATGGTAATAGTTACACACGAGATGTCATTCGCCCGCGAGGTCGCGGATACCGTTATATTCATGGACGGCGGTGTGGTCGCGGCAAAGGGAGCTCCCGAAGATATCTTCGACAATAACGAAAACGAGAGGATAAAAACATTCCTCGGTAATATAGCGAAATGAAAAATGCACCGAAAGGTGCATTTTTTTGACAAATTATGTTTTTTGTGTTAAAATGAAAAAAAGATTACTTTTGAAAGAAAGGTAATATAAGATGAAAAAATTTATCATACTTTTGCTTGTGGTTATTATTATGAGTGTAGCCACGGTGACAATTTTTGCCGAGGTTGAAGAAAGCGAGGACTATATTTATTATTCCGTCCTTTTTTATGGGTATGATACAAACTACCTCTGGGATTCTAACCATGAGCTGCAGTTTGCAAAAGCGAGAGCGACATATTTACACGCATATGATGCATACGTCGCCAGCGACAATTTTCTTTGGACAAGTATAAAAAGCGCTCTTGGTGTTGCTACTAACGTAAAGGAATGGATAGGCACGGCATCATCTGTTGTCGGGCTGTCCGATTATTCATACGACAAAGCGCTCGATAAAGCCAATCAAAAATTTGCAGATGAGCTGATAGGCGAAAGTGCATTTGCGAACGGTTTTGGTGCCGGTAAAAAAATCGTTGACAACGCAAAGAGAGTGGCTAAGGTATACGATGAATTTCAAAAGAATTTCGACGTGTATGAGATGACAGAGGTAGAAATATACGAGCAATTTTTTGCTATTCTTGCAAATAACACTACTTTTTCCTATGTCGGGCATACACAGATAATAGAGATCAAAGAAATCATACTGAAAGACATGAGCAAGTACACGAAAATGCTCTCTAATACAGGGGATGCTTTGGAAGCGGCACAATTAGTCGCTGTAGGCCTCATGCTTGAAAATGTCCGTATGGAGCTTATAGAGGATATTATTGCCGGCGCAGATTCCGGTTCTGTACTTCATGACGGAATGAGCAGATTGAAGCGCCAGATGAAAAATGGCTTTGCCTCTTATTTTGTACAAAACTATATAGAAGACCATTTACTCAGAGAGTTGGGCGGAAAGCTTGTTTCTGCAATCTTTTCTTCGATTTCGGAGCAGGGGTTTGCGTGGTACGGCTTTGTTTCGGCATGCGTAAATCTATCATCCTACATAGTTTTTGATGTGATTTTTGACGTTCCGAGTATAGATGACCTTACAACACAAAAGGTATTGTGTGCATATTCGGAAGAGCTTTTTCAAATTGTAGGAAAAAAGGTATCCGCCTTTGAAAAGCAGTTTAGCAGCTCGGACATAAAAAAGTATGAAGCTATTTTTGAAGCTTATATAGCGGCTACAAACGCGGCTCTCGAAGCATCCGAAACATTAGCACAAAAATCCAATCAAGGCGACATAAACGATGCTATAGAATTTTGGAGTGATTACACGTACGATAAATATATAGACGGCGTAAAGTTTCGTATAAGCCAAACCGACAAAGAGAGCAGATTCTACAAGCATATGGGAACCTGGAATTTTTACTCGAATAATACTATTAGTTGGGGCTCCGACGAAATTGAAGAAAATTGCGTTTATTTGTGCAATGATACTTTCTATGCCGACGTTGTTGTGCAAGGCACCATGACAATTCCGAAAGGATCAAGAATAAGGATATTGGGAGATCTCGTTGTAGATGGAACAATGATAATTCCGAAAGGATCAAGAATAAAGATATTTGGAGATTGTATATTTCCTAGCAGTCCATATGCAAATATGTTTGGAAAGATAGAAAACTCGGGAATGATCGAATGTGAAGGAGATCTTTCAGTTGGTTATACCCGTAATGGATTTGTTCAAGCAGAGGAAGAAGCGAAGCTGATAGTCAAGGGTTCAATTTTATTTGAGAATTCGAGTAATTCTCAGATTACAGCAGGAGAGATCATATTTGCGGGAACCGAGCAGCAGAGTGTAAAAAATCTGAAATCGCATAACATAACGGTAACCAACAAGAATGGAATAAAATACGAATCCGACATTGAATTTACCGGGAAATACGTAACAAACGGAAACAAGATAGATTGCGGAGAGTATTACGCGAAAGCATATGATGGCGCAACATTGGAATCGGGTAAAAATGTTGGAAACATTGCAATATACGGAATCGTAATGATAGATTCTGCAATAATAGATAATCTTACAATCAAAGTCGGTACTTTAACAACAAATGGCGACACCGAAATATTGGGAGATCTCGTTGTAGACAGAACGATGACAATTCCGAAGGGATCGAAGATAGAGATATCGGGAGATTGTATATTTCCTAGCAATCCATATGCAAATATGTTTGGAAAGATAGAAAACTCGGGAATGATCGAATGTGAAGGAGATCTTTCAGTTGGTTATACCCGTAATG
>JAZNZQ010000106.1:0-5551 GCA_045595035.1 Eubacteriales bacterium
GGCGATGTAACACCCGCATTTATGATGTTACCCTTGTAAAGCTTTACCTTTACGTCGCCTGTAACAGTCTCCTGTGTCTTGTCAACGAATGCGGAGAGAGCTTCACGAAGGGGTGTGAACCACTGACCGAAGTATACGAGCTCACCGAACTTCTGAGCAACAAGCTTCTTATAGTGCGATGTGTCGCGGTCGAGAGTGATCATCTCGAGAAGCTCGTGTGCCTTGTAAAGGATAGCTCCGCCGGGAGTTTCATATACACCGCGGCTCTTCATACCGACAAGACGGTTTTCAACGATGTCAAGAAGACCAACGCCGTTCTTTCCGCCGATCTCGTTAAGTGTCTCTACCAACTTAACAGCATCCATCTCTACGCCGTCGATAGCTGTAGGAATACCCTTTTCAAAGTGGATCGTAAGGTATGTAGGAGTATCGGGCGCCTGTTCGGGAGCGATTCCAAGCTCAAGGAAGCCGGGCTTTGTGTAAAGCGGCTCGTTTGCGGGATCCTCAAGATCCATACCCTCGTGAGAGAGATGCCATACGTTCTTATCCTTGGAATAGTTTGTCTCGCGGTTTATCTTAAGAGGAATGTTGTGTGCCTCGGCATACTCGATCTCCTCCTCGCGGGACTTGATATCCCAGATTCTCCAAGGAGCGATGATCTCCATCTCGGGAACGAATGCCTTGAAAGTAAGCTCGAAACGAACCTGGTCGTTACCCTTACCTGTGCATCCGTGGCAGATGGCATCTGCGCCTTCCTTCTTTGCTATATCAACAAGTGCCTTTGCTATGCAAGGACGTGCGTGGGACGTACCGAGAAGGTATGTCTCATAGTCTGCACCCGCCTTGAGGCAAGGCCATATATAATCCTCGATATATTCCTTCTTGAGGTCAAGAACGTAAAGCTTGGAAGCCCCTGTCTTTATCGCCTTCTCCTCAAGTCCGTCAAGCTCTGTTCCCTGTCCGACGTCACCCGATACCGCGATGACCTCACAGCCCTCATAGTTTTCCTTGAGCCACGGAATGATGATGGAAGTATCAAGTCCACCCGAATATGCGAGTATTATTTTCTTAATTTCTTTCTTTGCCATGGTATTTTCTCCTTAAGCGCATAAATATTCTTTATTCGCGTATTATTATAACGCTTTGTTGTCACAATGTCAAGGTTTTTTGTGTTTTTTCTTAACTTTCATGCAGAATGCATCAATGAATATGCACACCCATGAATAAACTGTCAATTTTCAACAATGCAGGCAATGCACGGTAGGCGTGCATTGCCTGCATAGGTTGTCAGTATGATTTAGTCTTCCTCGCCGCAATCACACTCGTCGCCGCAGCAGCAATCGCATGTGCAATCAAACTCTTCTCCGCAGGACGGGCAAATAAGCTCTGTGGGATCGACCGACTCGTCAAAGCAAACAGTTTCACCGCAAGCAGGGCAAGTTACCTCATAAAAATCTTCGTCATCGCAATCGTCGCAATCGCAGCAATCGCAATCACAGTCATCGTCATCATAAACGAACTCTTCAACTGCGCCGAGATCCTCGTCGATCTCTTCGATGTAATCGTAAAGTGTATCGCAATCTTCCTCGAGGTCAGCAATCGAATTTGCCATCTCGTCAAGAAGCTTTACCATTTCACTAATAACCTTACCTTCGGGCTTTGTCTCGTCAAGAGCAAGTCCTTCTGCCAAGCCCTTAAGATAAGCTGTTCTTTCTGTAAGTGTCATATTCATTATCCTAACCTTTCGTATAAATTAAGCGCGCGAGAGATATTCGCCTGTTCTTGTGTCGATCTTGAGAACGTCGCCCTCGTTGATGAAGAGCGGAACCTTGATCTCGGCACCTGTTTCAAGAGTTGCGGGCTTAAGTGTGTTTGTTGCTGTGTTGCCTGCAAATCCGGGATCTGTCGCGGTTACAACAAGCTCAACGAATGTAGGGGGTTCAACGTCGAATACGTTACCCTTGTAGGAAACGATCTTGCAAAGCATCTCTTCCTTTACAAACTTGAAGTTGTCGGGAAGCTTATCGCTGTTAAGAGGCATCATATCGAAAGTTTCCATATCCATGAAATAGTAGAGGTCTCCGTCATTGTAGGAGTACTGCATCTCTTTTCTCTCGATGTACGCGTTCTCGAACTTATCTGTGGGGTTGAATGTTCTTTCAACAACAGAACCTGTGATAACGTTCTTGATCTTTGTGCGGACGAAAGCCGCGCCCTTTCCGGGTTTAACGTGCTGGAATTCAATTACCTGATAAGCGGTTCCATCCATATCGAATGTTACACCGTTTTTGAAATCGCCGGCTACTACCATTGTTTGTACCTCCGAATGTTTAATACATTATAATAGATTTATTCGATTATATATTATATACTATTTTTTGCTATTTTGCAATAGGAAATTTTCTAATTTTTAAAATAATTCTATCATTTCTTTAGGTGATTTTGTGAAATTACGTATTCCGTCCTCGGTGACAGCTACCATATCCTCGATTCGGCAGCCGAATTTGCCCTCAAGATAGATACCCGGCTCAACGGTCACCACGTTGCCGACCTCAAGCTTAAGCGCGGGATCGACCATCGATGAGAGTCTGGGGGCTTCGTGGATGTAAAGTCCGACACCGTGTCCGAGCCCATGTCCGAAGCATCCGCGGTATCCCGCGTTATTGATGATGCTTCTTGCAATATTGTCTATCTCAAAGCAGGATTCTCCCGCCTTGATAGCCGCAAGCGCCTCGGTCTGTGCAGTGAGAACGGTGTTGTACACCTTCTTTATCTCCTCATCCGCCTTGCCTATAACGACAGTTCTTGTCATATCCGCGCAATATCCGTCGATCCTTGCACCGAAATCCATTGTAAGAAAACCGCGCTCAAGCTTAACATTTCTCGGCACACCGTGAGGAAGCGAGGATGCACTGCCCGACACACAGATAGTGTTGAACGCAACGCCCTCAGAACCCATTTTTCTCATAAAGAATTCAAGTTCGAGCGCAACCTCTATCTCTGTCATATCGGGCTTGATAAACTCGAGTATGTGAGCGAATGCCGCGTCGGTTATCTGCTGTGCTCTGTCCATCTTCTCAAGCTCTTCCTCGGTCTTGCAGATACGGAGCGAATCAAAGAGCTTCTTTACGGGAAGCATTCCCACTCCGTCAAGCGCATCGGAGAGCGTATTGTATTCATCGCAGGTCATCTCAAGATTCTCGTATGCAAGCACACGCACGCCGTTTTCCTTGAGAAGATTCTTTATGAATTCGGTCTTCTTGCCCTCGAGCATAAGTATCTCGAACTCATCGGTCACGCTTGCTCTTGCCGCCTCGATATATCTGAAATCGACAAGCACGAATGCCTTATCCTTTGTTACGACAACGTATCCGTCGTCAAAATCAAAGCCGGTAACGTAACGCTGATTGACCTTCGAGGTAATTATCACCGCGTCATATGGTTCTGTCTGTAATTTGTTGTAAAGTGCTGTAAGTCTGCTCATATTTTAGTCCTCCAAGACATATATTTCTTTTTCATTTCAAGCGCGTCCTCTGCCTGAGTACCCGCCGATTCACATATTATTCTGGGTGTAAGCCCCTCTTTTGCTATCACAGCCATAAGCGGCTCGGGGTCGGGGCCGTATACCGTATCCTCAAATGTCAGATGCCGTTTTTCTCCCGAAGCCGTATACTCTATCTTTGAAAAATGGCAATGAAGATCTTTTGCCACGTCGTCACCGAGCGCGCATCCGATAGCATCAAAGACTCTCTTGTAATCGTCCTCACAAGTAAATTCTGCACCTATAGATCTTGCATTGAGATGTCCGAAATCGACCACGGGTACGAGCCGTTTCGATATTTTACAAAGCTCTATGACCTCGTCAAGTGTTCCGAGCTGATTTATCTTGCCCATAGTCTCAAGTCCGAGCTTTATTCCGCTCTCACCGAATTTTTCTACGGCTTTATAAAGTGTATCGGATGCAAGCCGCATCGCCTCGGCACGGCTTATCTTCGCGGCACTTCCCGTGTGAATGACGATAGTATCAGCACCGAGACACTCTGCCGCAAAAAGACTTTGCTCTATGTACATGATGCTCTTAAGTCTTTTTTCGATCTCAACTCCAGAAAGCGATATATAATAGGGCGTGTGAAGTGACATTTTTATGTCCTCGGCACGTGCGATATCACCTATCTCACGAAGAGTTTTCTCGCCCGCCGTAAGCCCGTTTCCGCATTGATATTCGTACGCATCGAGTCCGAACTCTCTCACCCAGGCAGGCGCTTCCTTTGTGTGCTTATGTCCCGACGAATAAAAGGAATCGCAATTTCCCGCAGGACCGAAAAGTGCGCTCATTTTCCCATTCCCTTGTAATACATTCTTAAAAACGGTTTTTCAAGCAGCCGTTTCGCTCTGAAAAAGAGCGTTTTCTTATCCTTTATGGGCGGCACAAGAAAAGCTCTCGCGCCGACACGCTTACCTGTAAGCACATCGGTAAATATCTGATCCCCGAGCATAAGGGTCTCATCGGACATCACACCAAGCTCACTCATAGCAAGCGCAATTCCCTTCTTTCCCGGCTTGCCAGCATCGGGATAAGCGGGAACGCCGATGCTTCGGTTAAAAAGCTCAACTCTGTCTGCATGGTTATTGGAGAGAAATGCAATTTTAATACCCGCCGCCTCAAGAGAGCGTATCCAGGAAAGTATCTGCTCTGTCGGCTCTGCGACCTCATACGGTGCCAAAGTATTGTCGATATCGGAGATGACCGCCTTTATTCCAAGCTCGGTAAGATACTCCGGGGTAATATCGTAAAAATTATCAAAAATCCTGTCGGGGATAAAGAGTTTGAACATAATATCTCCATTTTAGTTTATTGCTTACATTATATCACATAGGATAAAAACTTTCAAGAAAAAAAGAAGAAAAGAGGCACGGAACCTCTTTTCTTTGTATTATTCAGCCGACCAAAGTGCCTTCGCACCGGTTGAGACGGCAAAAGCACCGCTCTCAAGGGCGTTTTGCATCTCCTCTTCGGTTTCTATAAGTCCGCCCGCAATTATCGGGACGTTTACAATATCCTTGAGCTTTTTTACGACCTTGGCAACACCGCCCGGCATCACCTCTATCATCTCCGCCTTTGATAATTTCAGCGCCTCGACAGAGGTTCCGACCGAATGAGAATCGACGATAAAGAATCTCTGCACTGTATGCATTCCAAGCTCGTGAGCTGTCTTGATTATTCCGCTTCTCGTGCTTATGATACCGTCAACGCCCGCGTTTTTTGCAAAAATGATTCCGCTGCGGTCCTTTCCGATACCGCCTGCAAGATCAAGATGTATAAACAGCTTTTTGCCTGCGTCGTGCAATATCTTTGTGTTTTCTGCAACAGTAAGAATATCGGGAGCAAGATCAAAAACTATGCTCACGTCGCTCTTTGCGGCAAGCAACAGCTCCTCGCGGCTTCTTATTGCGGCGATGACTTTGTTATGCATATCAGCTCTCCGTTCAGTCAAGATTTTTCGTTGCGATTATATTCGCACCGCATACATCTTTTATTATAACATCTTTT
>JAZNZQ010000107.1:0-3964 GCA_045595035.1 Eubacteriales bacterium
ATATACAAATCGAATTTTTTGTGTTATAATGATATTATGTATAGCTATGTGTAGAATAAATTGATAAAGGATAATCATCTGTGGAAAAAAGAAACGATCTTTACCGTAAAAAGAATAATACAAGATATAAGGACAAAAGGGATGCACGCGCACCCGAGGAGGAGATCGAAAACGGCGCTGTCGTTGGCAGAAACGCAGTTCGTGAGCTTCTTAAGTCGGGACGTGATATAGACAAGATATTTGTTCAAAAGGGTGAACGCGAGGGCTCCATCGTCGCACTTGTGGCTGAGGCGGTCGAGCGAAAGATACCCGTCATTGAGAGTGAAAAGGCAAAGCTTGATTCCCTCTCTCTCGGAGCACCTCATCAGGGCATCGTCGCTATGGCGGCAATGAAGGAGTATTCGAGCGTAGAGGACATTTTGCGTATTGCAGAGGAGCGTGGAGAAAAACCGCTTATCGTCGTTCTCGACTGCGTTGTCGACCCCTACAATTTCGGCTCGATAATAAGATGTGCCGAGGGGGTGGGCGCTCACGGGATCATAATTCCAAAGCGCAGGGCTGTCGGAGTTACGCCGACTGTTACAAAGGCGTCTGCGGGAGCTATCGAACACATGGCCATAGCCAAGGTCTCGAACCTTGTGAACACGCTTGAAGGACTTAAGAAAAAGGGAATATGGACCTTCGCTGCTGAGGCGGGCGGAAAAGCACACTATGAAGCGGATTTCAACGTCGGTGCCGCTATTGTTTTCGGAAGCGAGGAGAACGGCATTTCAAGACTGCTTCTTGAAAAGTGCGATTTCGTGGTATCCATTCCAATGTACGGAAAGGTGAATTCCTTTAACGTATCCACTGCCGCCGCGGTCATTCTTTCCGAAGCGGTAAAACAACAGAGAAATTAAAACGAGCAAGGAGTTTTGATATATGAGCAATATTGAAAATTTTTCGGCAGACGAGCTGCTCAAGCGTCTTAAGGAAAATATGGGTGAAGATACCGGCGAAAAAAAGGAACCCGAAAAGATCGAAGAGGAGCTTACCTCAACTGTGGCGGACGATGTGGTCGAAACTGCTGAGACGGCAGAAAACGCAGAACTTGAAAAGGCCAAAGAAGCACCCGAGGCGGCTTTGCCGAAGGTTCACGTGAAAAAGAAATATAAAATAGCTTCCCGTGCCGCGCGCGACATATCTGATTTCGCGCCCGAAAAAGAGAGCGCAGAGGAAGAGAAAAAAGAAGAACCCGCTCCTGTAAGTGATGAAACGATAGCTTTTGATATTCCTTCTGCGGAGGAGAGTGTCGATCCTACACCATTTGATGCGACCGAGGTGTTTGCTCCGGTGTCTGAGGATACGGATGAGGAGTTTGACGCTCCTACGACCGAGATCCCCGGTATTACAGAGCTTGAAGCGCCCGATGCAGATGCTTTTGAGGCGGCGGCAGAGGATAGCTCGCCCGAAAAGCTTCTTTCCGGCGGAGAGCGCGCCTTCGGTACGTTCGAGGAGGCGGCTGAGCTTGATGCAACAGACTTGAGTCTTATTGCCGCACTCGGAGATCAAGAGACGCTCGATAAGGCAAGAGAACAGCTCGGAGAAGATAAATTCCTTGAATATACCAACACAATAAGCATTGCCGAAGAGGAGCTCGCGGCCGAGGAAGAGCAGGATGAAAAAGCCGAGCAATACAGCGGCCTGGCGTTTTCCGGTGAGGAGTATGAGTCGCATGAGCAGACTCCCGGAATAATGGAAAAATATAAGAATGAAAAGTCAAGGATCAAGCTGAGACTTTTGGGATCTGCTATTCTTGCGGTATGTTTGTTTATTTTTGAAAATCTTCATATATGGGGAGTATCGCTTCCCGGAGCGTTTAATGCAATTGAGTATCCTGCGGTGCATGCTTTTATATGCTTGCAGCTGCTCGTGCTTGTAGCCGCACTTTCTTACAAAGAGCTGTATGCAGGTGTTATGAGCGCAATTTCCTTTAACTTTACGGAGAATACCGTTGCGGCAGCTGCGGTTGCTGTTACTGCGATATGCGATCTTCTGTTCGGCTTCTTCGGATACGGCGCGGAGCCCGGACTGTACAATTTTGCGGCGGCATTCATTTTGATACTTCTTGCGCTTCATGATTATTTCGGAGTCAAGCGTGAAATGTTCAGCTTTGGAGTCGTATCCTCCAAAAAGCCCAAATATGTTGTACTGACCGAAACGAAAAACGAGATCGTTGAGCATGGATTTGAGTATGATCAGATCTTTGAAGAACCCGATCTTGAGCTTAATGTAAAAAGAGTCGGATTTGTCAACAACTATTTCGCGAGAACGAATGCAAAAACCGATTCCGGAAAGCTCACACCCTATTTTGTCTTTGGCGCTATTGCCGTTTCGATAATACTTGCTGTGATATCTGCGGTAAATACAAAGAGTGCGGCAACCGCATTTGAGGTAGCAAATCTTACGGCTCTTATGTGTCTTCCCGTATCGCTTTTTGCATCCTCTTCGCTTCCTTTCTTCCTTGCATCGAAGCGCGCTCTCGAAAATGACAGTGCTATCATCGGTGAAGCTTCGGTGAATGAGTATTCGGGAGCTTCGACTGTGGTCTTTGACGATAAGGATGTTTTCCCTGCACGCAGTGTTAAGGTCAAGAGCATCAAGGTATACGGCGAGGCGAGAATAGATACAGTTCTTTATGATCTTACAAGTGTCTATGCAAAGCTCGGCGGTCCGCTTTATGAGGTCCTCTCTAAAGCTACAGCCGAAATAGGTGCTTCCGATAATGTTGAACTTACCGAGTGCGCCGATTCTGGTGCTTGCGCTACAGTCGATTCGGAAAGAAAGGTCCTTGTGGGCGACTCCACCTATATGGAGCAGAATGACATCTTCCCCGTATATGATTACGAGGACGAGATACAGCTCGCGGGCGGAAACATAAGAATAATGTACATAGCATATGACGGCGAGCTTGCTTCCAAAATGTACGTTCAGTATGCGATAGACCCCGATTTTGACGGAATGTTGCGCCGACTTAACAAGAACGGTATGAAGGTCACAATAAAAACTATGGATCCCAATATCGACAACACGCTTCTCGTCGGAAAGGCAAAACCGGTCAATTATCCTGCGAAGATAGAAAAGTGCTCTATAGAGGCGGCGGGATCCCAAAATGTTTCTTCTGCCGACAGCGGCATCGTTTCGAGAGGTAATATCAGATCTCTGGTCTCTGCGATACTTCTTTGCGACAGATTGCAGCATGTCAAGCTTACGACTAACATCGTTAAAATAATGAGTGTTGCAGTCGGCCTTGCGATAATGCTGATATTTATCATATCGAATTCTTCGATGCTTATCTTGCCGTTGTTTGTTGCGTTGTATCATCTGTTTTGGGTGTTACCCGTATTTGCAATATCGAGGATGTATTTGAAATAATCGACAGCGCCGCCGAAAAACCGGCGGCGCGTTTACTTTTGAGGAGTTGTAACAAATGGATATAAGCGCACTTTTGAAAATGGTACAGAAGCCGGGCAGATACAGCGGCGGAGAGTACGGACAGATAGTTAAAGATAAAAACGACGTTAAGCTCAGATTTGCATTTTGCTTTCCCGACACGTATGAGATAGGAATGTCAAATCTCGGCGTGAGGTTGCTTTACGGTGTGCTCAACCGCGAAAAGGATATCTGGTGCGAGCGCGTATATGCGCCGTGGCTTGATATGGAGGAGAAGATGCGTGAGCACGGTGTTCCTCTTTTTGCACACGAGAGCAGTGACCCCATCCGCGATTTTAACATTGTCGGTTTTACGCTTCAATATGAGCTTTGCTATACAAACGTGCTCAATATGCTCGATCTGGCAAAGATACCGCTTCGCTCGGTGTCGCGCGGTGAGAATGATCCGATCATCATAGGCGGCGGTCCCTGTGCATATAACGCGGAGCCGATCGCGGATTTCTAAGTCGGAGGCCAAGCGGTCTTAGGAAGA
>JAZNZQ010000108.1:0-5757 GCA_045595035.1 Eubacteriales bacterium
CAGGACTTTTTGCATTTTTTTGCGGGGGGGAGAAAAGGCAATGGCACAGAAAACTAAATAAAGTTTTACTTGATTGCGAAACAACTAATTGATAATTGACTATCATTAATAAAAAACGGACTCCGCCGAGATTTCGGCGGAGCTAATTATTGTTTTATACATCAAAAGTTCTATTTGTCATTTGAGAAATAAGGTTTGCAAAGCGTGTGGCATTGGCATTGAGAATCAGCTCATTGGGAATACCTGCTTCGGTGACAATGCGCATCGCATCTGATACCTCACCCACGTTTCCGGCAAAGTGAGCATCGGAGGAAAGGACTAACGGCACGCCGTATTTTGCACAAAGTCTTGCTATCTCCACGCAATTATTAATACTGGACGGACGTGAGCGGTAAGAAGCGGCATTAATTTCGACAATTTTTCCGTATTTGGCAAACTCGGGGATAACGCGCTCGTAATCAAAGCGGTAGTTTTCGTCGCCGCAGTGACCTATTACGTCTACATGTGGGTTTTGAGCTACATTTAACCACATTTTTGTGCTTTGCTCAACGGTCATAGGTGGGGTGAGAATGCCGTGGACCGAGGCGATCACCCACTCAAGCTTATCGAGCAGCGGGGAGGGAAGATCAAGAGTGCCGTTTTCATCTAAAATATTGACCTCACAACCGCGTAGGATATAAACACCGTCATATTCATCGGGAAGACCAACTCTGAGACACGCAAAATACGTGTCACTTGGTGCGCCGACCATTTTTCCTGTGTGGTCGGTCAGCGCAATAAAATGGAGACCTTTTGCTTTTGCGGCGGTAATGTTTTCCATAACCGTAGAATAAGCGTGCTCGGAGGCGACGGTATGGGTATGTGTGTCGGCGATTATTTTCATAGTTGCCTAACTCCTTCGCTTTATATAGATATTGCCATTACCGCACCCTTGGGAATTGTGATGCTTTCTGATAAACCAATGTCGCTTTCAGTAGGGGTGACTCTGTATGGCGAAGAAAAATCATTGCAGGCGTTAAGATTATCAGAAGCGAGGCAAATACATTTTGCGGATTTCCCATTGAATTGTCCAATATCAAATGTTATCTCTTTGTCTTCGCAATAAGAAAGATTTGCCAATGTTAATAGTAAATGACCGTTTCTATAAGAGGCAGAGACCGAAATGTCGCTATCACTTGATTCTGTCATTAGCGATTCCGCACCCATATGATCCTTGTACATATCAAAGACGTGATATATGGGTGTTTCTATGCAGTTGTCGCCATCGGTCAGGAACAGCGAAGAAAGACAGTTAGCAAGCTGAGCAATATTAGCCATTTCGATTGCATAGCAATATTTGTTAAAAAGATTCAAGGTCATAGCCGAGGCTACCGCATCACGCATAGTTACCTGCTGACGGAAAAGCTGATTCTTCTCCTTTGCATTGACACCACTGCCATACATTGCGCCCCATTCGTCAAGATATAGCTTTATCTGACCCAATCGACCGTGTTCGCAAAGAAGATCTACAAGCTCCTTGATATGATCCTCTGTCTTTTTGGCACTTAAGATCAGCGAGTTCCAGCCCTCCTCGTCAAAGCTTGCGTCATCACCGCCCGAAAAATAGTAGTGGAATGAGATGCCATCCATTTGAACGGGAGTACCGTAGCCCTCCTTTATACATTCAAGGAATGTTTTCGTCCAATTGATGCTGTGAAAGTTTGCGCCACCCGCTATAAGCTTCGCGTTTGGAGCGATATTTCGCAACACAGTGGCGTATTTGCGGTACTCCCAAGCATACTGCTCGGCGCACATAGTGCCACCGCCTCCCCAGTTTTCATTGCCAACACCGATGAATTTTACGTCAAATGGCTCTTTCGAACCGTTGTTCTCGCGTTCAGAAGCAAGCCGTGTCGTACCCGTGGGGGAATTGCAGTAATCTATCCAATTTCTTGCATCCATAGGTGTTTCGGAGGTTACGTTGACTGCAAGATACGGCTCTGCTCCCACGAGAGCGCAAAAATCCATAAATTCGTGCGTGCCGAATTCGTTACTTTCGTAAAGTCCGTCATCCCTCGTCCACCAAGATGGACGTACGGGACGGTCTTTTCCCACACCGTCACGCCAATCGTAGCATTCGGCAAAGCAACCGCCGGGCCAACGGATGATGGGCGGTGAGATGCGCTTTAGCTTTTCCACAATATCAAGTCTAAGCCCACGGATATTAGGGATTGAAGAGTTATTGCCGACCCAAACACCGTCATATATTACACCGCCGATATGTTCGGCAAAATGACCGTAAATATACGGTGAGATAGTTCCTATTTTCTCGTCAATATTGATTTTTACTGTAACTTTTTTCATAATGACTCCTTGATGACAACGGGTTCAAGTCTATCGTAAGAGATTGTAATTTCACGATATTTTGGAACGATTAACTGAGCCATACCGTTAAAGAGATTGATTTCATTTGCTTTATCATTGTGATGCCCGTTAGGGTCGCCGTTGCCGACACCGAGAATTTCGCCGTCAATATAAAGAGTGCCGTTTTCGGACAGTATAGCATTTCCGTCTTCATCGGTAACGCAGATATTCAAAATTCGCACTTTTTTGCCTCTTGAAACGTCAGTGACGCACAATTTTGATTTTTGACCGGGATTTTTGTGGTTGTCTCTGATAATTTTGCCGTCCTTTTGGGCAATTACAAGCAATTCTTTACAGCCCGCGGGGACATCCCACGTCAAAATTCTGTTTTCAGCCTTCTTTTTGCCGAAAGAAATGCCGTCCGCAAAAAGCTCGCCCTCGTCGGCATTGGTATAGGCAATAACTCGCCGTTCCCCCACGTCGGGCGCATCGGCAAAGGTGGCAAGGCGCAAAAAAGGCTCGTCAAGATAATATGCTCTCAGCCAATTGGCGATATTTTTGTCAAATCCGCATCTGTCAAGAAATCCCCAATGAGAGGAAACGCTGGGGTATTCAAAGGGATTTGGCTCGCCGCCGTGGTCAAAACCACTCCATACGAAGCATCCGGCGACGAAGGGATATTTTTCAACCGTCGCCATAGTCTCGTTCAAGGGTTGGGAGAAATCAGCAGGGTATTCGCTTCCGTCATCGGCAAAGATCTGTCTTTCTCTGTCGGTCTTATACACTCCGCGAGTGGCAAAGGTGGGACTGTTTTCGGTGCCGAGAATTACCTTTTGGGGCAATAGGGTATGGCAAGACTCATAAGCGTCAAGATTGTAATTCATTCCTATTACGTCAAGAGCCTCGGATGCGTTGTGACGGAGCAATACGCCGCCATTCTGCGCCGCGGTAACCGCCCTTGTGCCGTCAAGCGACAGCACTCTTTCTCTGAGTTTTGCAACGATGCGCTTGCCCCGCGCTTCAGCCTGCCATGGCTCTTCGTTAAACATACAGTACATAAAGACACATGGATGATTTCTCGAAAGATTTACAAGAGCGTCCAGTTGCGCCAAGGTGTCCTCACTGACGTCGAAATGGCGGTTTTCCACCATTACAAGCACACCTAAGCGGTCGCAGATGTCAAGTAAACTCTCGCTCGGCGCGTGGTGAGCGCAACGGTAAGCATTGGCACCAAGCGATTTCAAGCGTAGTATTCGGTATTCCTCCACGTCCTCGTAGACCGCCGCGCCAAGTCCCGCGTGATCCTGATGGGCGCAGATGCCCTTGATGCGATAGGGCTTGCCGTCAAGATGCATACCGCTGTTTTCTACCCATTCAATATCACGAAATCCCACCGAAAAGGTCACGCGGTCGCTCTCTTTGCCGTTTTGCTCCAAGGAAACATCAAGAGTATAAAGATTGGGATTTTCGGGCGACCAGCGCGCGGGAGCATCTACTTGCATTTTAAAAGAAACACTATCTTCTCCAACGGCTTTTGCAGACGCTATCTTCTTTCCGTCTTTGTCCGTCAAGCTTGCTTTTATTGTTCCGTTCCCAACAAAACGCAGGTCGGCAATAACTTCATTTCCTTTCGTACGGATGAAGCAATCTTTACGGACTATATGAGAACGGTCATGCAAGGAAAGCCTTACGGGGCGATATATACCCGCGCCCTCGTACCACCAGCCCTCGTGACGGCGAGCATCAACGAAGACCGCTATGTCGTTGTCGGCTCCTTGAAAGAGATAGTCGCCTATCTCCGCGGAGAAACGATTATATCCGCTAAAATTACGCTTTGCCAACACTCCGTTGACGAATACTTGACATTCGCCCAATACTCCGTCGAAAATAAGCTCCGCACATTCGATCTCTTCATCGGGAAGAGAGAAGAACTTTCTGTACCAAGCCACACCGCGCCGCTTGCAACCGGGAGTAGCGTCAAAAATCCCATCTATGGGCAATTCCGTCAGCCAATCGTGAGGCAGAGTCACCTCTCGCCAAAGAGATCTGTCGTTGAAGCCTTTAAGATGTCTCAAAGCGCCTCCCGCTTTGCTTGACGCGTGGTATTCGTCGCCCACCATACGCGCCTTGCGGTCAAAATCGTCCTCGTGAAAGAGCCAGTTGCCGTTCAGATCAAGATCATAGTTCGCCATAACCGTTCATCCAAAACTCTCTGTAAGATATCTGAGGCGAGGCGGCACACTCCCAATGAACCTCAAGAGGACTGTACTCCACGTACTCGCTCTGCTTGCCGATTATCTGAATAAGACCGTTACTCTTGAGACGAACAAAGGCATAAAGCGGATCTTTATAGAAGGTCGCGTGTCTTAAGGTGCCGTGCTTCGCCTTCAATTCGGCGGCGCGGGAGTTCTGTTCGGTACAGGTCGCGCCGATATATTTGTGGCTCATACTGTTAACGGCAAGATAGTGAATCCCGCCCTTATACAGATATTCGTCGGTGTGATCGTGTCCCGAAACCACCATAGTTACCTTGTTGTAGCCCACGCGCTGATTAGCCTTCCAAAGCACGCCTCTGAAATCGTTTTTGTTGATAATTCCAAAGTCGCCAACCTCACACGTCGCGTGCATAAAAATAAAGCAACGCTTATCGGTTGAAGTAAGATCGGCATCAAGCCACGCAAGCTGCTCGGGATTGATGTAGCAGTTTGAAAAATCGTGACGGCGGCAGTTGTAGTCTAAAAATTTGTCGCCCTGCTTTTCGTAGTTGGTGTCAAGGACGATGAAATGATAATCGCCCACATCAAAGCTGTAATATTTATCCTTCTGGTCGAGCATCTCGAGCACCGCCGCCTTGTCGGAAAACTCGGTCTCGTGGTTGCCGAGTACGTGATAATGAGGGCCTTCAAAGCTGTTGAAAAGCTTTGCTATCTCGCGTCCTTCATCGGAAAACGAGGTGAGGTCTCCAAGCTGAATGATAAAGTCTGCTTTTCTCTCTTTTGCCTCCGCGAGGAATTTTTCAAGTCTCCATCGCTCGTCAAAATCCTTACTGTGATGCACGTCGGCGCAGATGCCGAAAATAATATCCTTTTGCATAATTTCCGTTCCTTTCTTCCATAATAGGGAATCAGTAATTGTTGTATTCTTTCAGCATAGATCTTTCAAAATCAAGCAAATATTTTGCTTCGGCATCGATAGCGGTCTCGCAGGGGGTGTCGATCAGATCACGGTATACGTGAATGTCGCGTCCAACCTCGCCGCCCTGCATAACGAAGGGCTCGGAAACGATGCGACCCTTGTATCCGATCTCCGCAAGGGCGCTGAAGACCTCGTCCCAATTTATATGACCTCTGCCGGGGGCTTGACGGTTATTGTCTCCTGTGTGGAAGCTCTTCAATCAACTCGGATCGTAGCCAT
>JAZNZQ010000109.1:0-2358 GCA_045595035.1 Eubacteriales bacterium
CTTCAAAGGAGCTTGTGAACATTGCGCGCTTCGCCGCTTCATTAAAATATTTTGATACGCCGTAATCCGCTGCGGTGTCACTTCCTTCAAGATCACGCGCGTCCTCTTTTATATAAGTGGGAAAGCACCTTGCAAAGTCTTCCTTTTTGCAATCGCGCTTGTTACGCTTATCATATCTGAACGTAAAGATCAACGTATGACAGCTATACAAGACATCCATACTTAATTGCCTCCGTTATCTGATTTTTTTACCGCAGCCCCGACAAACGCCGGCGTTCCAATCCTTTGTAATAGTAGTCGTATTGATGTAATATTTATAAGTCATCTTGCCACAGCTGCATCTCACTCTATCGGAAGTGGCTGATTTTTCGACTTGCTTTACCGTAGCAAGAGTACCCGGCTCTCTTAAAATTCCATATCCGACGTTTGTTTTTGCTCCAACGCCGAAAAGCATAAGCAGTCTTCTGAACAAAGCCTCCTTTGCGTCACTTGAGAGAATTCCGTCGCGAAGCTTGAATCTGAATTCGATCTGAACTCCGGGAACCAGCTTGATCATTTGTATCGGTATTGGATTTTTCGTATCCTTTTTGTGCGGAGTGATATAATCCGAGCTAAGAATTCGACCGTTCTTATCACCGCTTTTGATCACTGCGTCAAGAAAAACGTCTCCGTCATCAAATATCTCCTCGGTCAAAGCCTTCACGTCAAGCTGCTTTTCAGCAAGTCCGATGGAAATCACCCCGGGATGATCCTCAAAGTAATGACGCAAGACTCCCTTTACCGAGCTTGCGGGAATATAAGGCTGACCCGTGACGTAATCAAACGAAAAACCGAGTCCGATATCATTGTCAAAGCCGCTGTTCAAGCCGTGAGGCAAACCAATTCCTACAAGCAGACCCGGATATGCGGTTTCCAAAACGAAGGTTCTGTTCGCAACGGCGGAAGGAGAATAATCTCGCGTCGGATCGAAGCGCGTCGAGGTGATGAACAGATTGTTTTTCTCAAGCTGCTTATCAAAGCCGACCTCGCCGAAGCCGCTGTAATAGGTCTTGTTGAAAAAAAGATTCAAATTTCTCATATTTAAGCACCGTCAACTGTCGAGATCGAAGAAATTCATCGCGAGCTTTATCGCTATTGAAGCATCGATAAATTGATTTCTGAGATCTCTGGTGTCGTTTTCACATACGTAATCAAGCACCTGCTTTTCCGTCTTTAATTCCTTAAAAACAACGTAATACATTGCTGAAAGAAGCCTTTCTCTATGAACCGATGCTCCTCCTTGATCTGAAAAGAACGCAACGGCAGCTTTAAAGCTGCCCATCGTTACGGCGGCTCCGAACGAGGATATCTGGGATCTGTACGTCTTTTCTATCGCTCCGTTTTTCGCGATTTCCGTTTTTATCAACGCTTCCTTCGCGTTAAGCAACCACGAATCAACACGCTTTTTATTCATAAGTCCAACCTCTTAAATCTTCTCAATTCTTGTAAAGCCGCATCCGAGCGAGGCATTTCCGCCGAACTGAATAACGTCGGAAAAATCAAGCTCCTCCGCACCGTCGGGATATATTACCGCGAAATAGAAAACGCTTCCGTGAGGAACGACCTCCTCGTACCAAAGGTTTCTGTGCTTTTCGTCAAGGCAATTACGAGCAACGACGGGAAGCGGATATTCGGTAAAGTCCTTCACTACGGCGAACCTCTCACCGATAATATTTTTCAAGAGCAAAAGCTCCTTTTCCGCCGCGTCGCTAAGCGCTCCCGTTTTTTCGTCTTCGATCTTGATCCCCTTAACGTTTGTGAGAAACTCGTTTTCTCCGAAATCGATAGGCGAGACAGATGAAATTCCAATACCTGCTCCGCCGAGAAAGGCGTTAATGGTAGAAATGAATCCGTTTACGGAGGGAAGCGAAACTACGGGAATAGAGGCAAGCTCGTCGCTGCCGCTCACGCGCATCGGTCTAGCGATCAGTACGGCATCCAGGAATTTATGAGTGCCTCCGGGCATTGTGTCCGAGGTTCCCATCTTGCCGAATACGGAATCGATCCTTTCTTTATCGTACTTCAGGGAAAGCGCGTCGCGCAAAGCCCCCTTGACGCCCGAGGCGTGGATTATCGGAAGCTGTGTTACGGCGTCCCTCTCTACCTCGTTATCAATTATATTGTAGTTTACCTCTCCCGAGCCAACGTGAAGATTAGTAAGGCAAGTTATTTTATAAAAAACAGGTTTCATTTATCCTTCTCCCTTGATAATAGTATTATATCCTATAACCTTTTCGGTTCCGCCCTCAAGCCTTGCCGTAAATTCGTCAATGTTTTTGGGAATAAATACGCTTCCGGCGAAGTCGGAGGCCAAGCGGT
>JAZNZQ010000110.1:0-8824 GCA_045595035.1 Eubacteriales bacterium
TGCGGCGTATGTTCCTCCAGATGCCCCGCAGGTATCTCTCATCCTCAGGTAGCAATGCTTGCAAGAAGAATCAACGGAAAGTACCTTGCTCCCGGATGCGGCCACCTCGAGGATCGTGTAAAGGAAATCAAGAACGGCGATTTCAACGACCTTATCGAAGCTCTTATGCAGAAGCCCATCGAAGAGCTCAAGGAACTCTACAACACTCGTGAGATAGAAAAGTAAGGAGGAAGGACTAATGTACGCAGAAAACTTTCAGAAATCCCTTGCCCTTGTAGAAGCGGCAAGAGAAAAGAATATTGCTCTTGAGCCTGTCCGTATGACAGCTGAGCAGAAGGAGACTCTCCTTGCAACCTTCCACCCCGACTACAAGGCAGACGAGTTTGTAACTCTTGCTATCGGCCCCAACAAGGGCGACAAGGTTCCCACCGAGCTCGGTGAGATCCTTCAGGCACACAGCCGTATCACAGCGGATTCTGTTGACCTCACAGCTCCCGACTATGACGTAGACGTTCTCGTTATCGGTGGCGGCGGTGCAGGTACATCTGCTGCTATTGAAGCTCATGCTGCGGGCGCTAATGTTATGATCGTTACAAAGCTCCGTATGGGCGATGCTAACACAATGATGGCAGAGGGCGGTATCCAGGCGGCTGATAAGCCCAACGACTCCCCCGCTATCCACTTCGTAGATGCTTTCGGCGGCGGTCACTTTGCTGCAAAGCGCGACCTTCTTGCAAAGCTCGTTTGCGACGCTCCCGAAGCAATACAGTGGCTCTCGAATCTCGGTGTTGAGTTTGACAAGACCGAGGACGGCACAATGGTTACAACACACGGCGGCGGAACATCCAGAAAGAGAATGCACGCCGCAAAGGACTACTCTGGCGCTGAGATCATGAGAACTCTTCGCGACGAGGTCCTTAACAGAGAGATCCCTGTTGTTGATTTCACAGCGGCTATCGAGCTTATCCTTGACGAAAACGGCAATGCGGCAGGCGCGGTTCTTATGAACATGGAAACAAAGGAGCTTCTCGTTGCGAAGGCAAAGACAGTCATCATCGCAACAGGCGGCGCAGGACGTATGCACTACCAGGGCTTCCCGACATCCAACCACTACGGCGCAACGGCTGACGGCCTTGTTCTCGGCTACAGAGCAGGCGCAAAGCTTCTCTACGCAGAGACACTTCAGTACCATCCCACAGGCACAGCATTCCCCGAGCAGATCTTCGGCGCTCTCGTTACAGAGAAGGTACGTTCGCTCGGCGCTAAGCTTGTTAACGTAAACGGCGAAGTATTTATGCATCCCCTTGAGACACGTGACGTAACCGCTGCTTCTATCATCCGTGAGTGCTCTGAGCGCGGCAACGGAATCGAAACAGGCAACGGACTCGGCGTATGGCTCGACACTCCCATGATCGAGAAGATCGGCGGCGAGGGTACTATTATGAAGAGGATCCCCGCAATGTGGAGAATGTTTGACAAGTACGGCATAGATATCCGCAAAGAACCCATCCTCGTATACCCCACACTCCACTATCAGAACGGCGGCCTTGATATAAACGTTAACGGTATGACAACAAACGTAAAGAACCTCTTCGTTGCAGGTGAGGCAGTTGGAGGAATCCACGGTAAGAACAGACTTATGGGTAATTCGCTTCTCGACATCATCGTATTCGGAAGAAATGCAGGTCAGAACGCTGCGGCTACCGCAAAGAATGTCACCGTAGGCAAGCTCACACTCGATCACATCGCAAAATTTGAGAAAGAGATCGCAGATGCGGGAATCGAAACAGAGACCGTATCTCCCAAGCTCCTTCCCAACTACGCAAAGAAGAGATAAGAAAAGAGGCATATCAAAATGAGTTTATTCGGCGGAGTTATTTCTATCAGTAATATTTCCACACTTCTGCTTGTGGTATTTGCTATCCTTTTCTTTGGATATGCACTTGGAAGGATCACCATCAAGGGCGTTTCTCTTGGAGACGCGGGCGTGTTCATCATCGCTCTTCTCTTCGGCGCACTCTTCTTCCACGTAAATGATGCAGGCGAGCTCTTGTTCAGCGCTTCTGCTAAGGCGTACGACTTTTCAAGCGGACTTACGATCATTGAAAGTCTCGGCCTTATACTCTTCGTAACCTCTGTCGGTTACATTGCAGGACCCAAGTTTTTCGGCAATTTCAAGAGAAACTTCAAGTCCTACGTTCTTATCGCTCTCGTAGTAATACTCGCAGGCGGTCTTGCCGCTGTCGCTTGTATCTACGCAGGCGAGCTTATCGGCTACGGAGCTACTATCGAAGAGCAGGACGGCTTTGTCGCAATGATAGTCGGACTTCTCTCGGGCGCTCTTACATCTACTCCCGCATTCTCTGCCGCAAAGGCAACAGTCGCTGAGGAGTACGTTGGACTTGTATCCGTCGGACACGGTATCGCATATATCTTCGGCGTTATCGGCGTTGTTCTCTTCGTTCAGCTCATTCCTAAGTTTGTTAAAGCAAACATGGAAGAAGAAAGAGCAAAGCTTGTAGTCAAGGAAGAAACAGATACAAAGAAGAACGTCGTACAAAAGCTCTTTGACCTCGACCACATGGGTATCGCGGTATTCGCAGTTGCGGCTGTGCTCGGTACTGTTATCGGCCAGATCAAGATCCCGCTTTCCTCCGCAGGTCTTAGCGGCACATGCTTCTCGCTTACAACGACAGGTGGATGCCTTCTTGTCAGCTTGGTGCTCGGTCACTTCGGACGCATCGGTAAGCTCAACATCATGCCCGTGACAGGCACACTTAAGCTCTTTCGTGAGCTCGGACTTGTGCTCTTCCTCGTAGGCGCAGGTGTTCCCGGCGGCGCAGAGTTCGTTGCAAACTTTGACCCGATGTACTTCGTATACGGCGTATTTATGACGATAGTTCCCCTTATCGCGGGCTACTTCTTCACAAGATACGTACTCAAGCTCTCGCTTCTCAACAACCTCGGTTCGCTTACAGGCGGTATGACAAGTACCCCCGCACTTGGAACTCTCATTGCTACAGCAGGCACAGAGGACGTTGCGGCGGCTTATGCTTCCACATATCCCGTTGCACTCGTCGCAGTCGTATTCGTTTCACAGTTCCTTGTAATATTGTTCTAAACCAATAAAAACAATATCAAAACGGAGCAGAGATGACCTCTGCTCCGTTTTTTTATTATAGTTTTATTGCGGTCCAAGCACTACAGAAGATGTACCAGTATCAAAATCGTATGCCGCGATATATTTCTTAAGACGGACAAGATCCTTGCCGTCAACGATTCCGTCGCCTGTTGCATCTGCACCGGGATCGATTTCAACACTCGATTCACCTGTGTCAAAATCATAAGCTGCAATGTACTTCTTAAGACGTACAAGATCCTTGCCGTCAACGATTCCATCGCCTGTCGCATCTCCGTATACTATGTCAAGAACTTTAATTGTTCCGTATGTCACTGCACAATCGACTTCGGTTTCATCGGCAGTGCAACACTGTCTTACACTAAATCCAACCTTGTATTCACCTGCTGTAAGAGTATCCGGCACATCGAATACAAACGTCATAAGCGTACCGTCGCCCTTAACATCGATGTCATTTACCCAAACGTAATTCTTGTCTGCAGAAAAATCACTTATCATAGAACCGTTTTTCACTTCAACAAGCGTGAATCCGTCGGGAATTATCGGAGACAGAAGAAGATATGCAAATCCATTGTTATTTTTAACGTTTACTTTAACTTCAAGCCGATTTCCGCGCACGACCTCTTTGCTCTCAACTACAAGCTTGATTGAATCTACCGAAACAGGCGGCTTTTCGAGCTTTGTATATACCGCTGTATATGTAATATTTCCGGTAACGCTTGTTACAGGATTATCCCAACATGAGAATACATACGTATATTTTTCATCCTCTTCTCTCGTGGGATTCGCAGGAACTTCTACCGTCGCACCCTTTTCATAGGTCTTTGTGCTGATCACACTTCCGTCCCAATCCTTAAAGGTTACGGTGTAGGTGGTAACAGGTGCTGTGCCTTTGGTAGTAAAGCTGTACACGGGACTAGTATGTGTAACACCGTTTACAACCATCATAAGCTTATATTTATATGTAGTCCCGGGATTCAAAGTAATGCCAAGACGCAAATTTATGTCGTAAAACAAACTTATGTAGCTACTATTTGCAATACTTGCAGTCTCGGTATATTCTTTTATCAGCTTATCATTTGCGTCATAAAGATATATTCCCGCCTTGGTTGCCGAATTACTGTTCGTGCCGTTGAAAACACAAGTTTTTCCAACAACTGCATTTGTCTCGTATATATCGTTCTTGTAATCATTCCAAGAGGAAACATATGATATCGTTGCGCCAAAATTAGGTCTTATAACGCATGCCAAAGAATTAGTCTTAAATTGGTTTTTTGAACAATATGCTTGAGAATTGTAATTTTGATTCACCGCGTCAAATGTATTCGCGTTTGCTGCAATAACGATTCCAACGTGTCCTGCCCACCCGGTATTGCATGTCGAACAAGAATGGTTAGTTTTCCAGACTGCAATATCCCCGGCTCGAGGAATCATACCATCTGTGTAAGAAATTCTTGTCCATTCTGATGGCAACGAACACGTTATATAATCACATGCGTTGCCGTAATAGGAATTGCTACCGAGAAGATACTCATAATAACAATATATGAGATCTACACACTGTGCACCATAAACGCTATCTCCATGCATAGCTTTTCCAATACACGAATTTGCCCATGCAACTGCTTGTGATTGCGTGGGCACAGTCGCCGCCGATACTGGTATCATCGGCACCACGAGCATAGCAAGCACCAATACTATACTCAAAAATGATTTTGCAAATTTTTTCATTTTTTGTCTCCTTTTTATTTTCTTGTAAAAATATAGCTTCTAAACAAACGCTGGTCGGGAGTTCCCTGTATTCTGGCAACACCAATACCGCCTGTTCCTACAGCAACGACCGTCTGCCCGGGTTCGCCGGGAATAATCTCAACATCGACCTTAAATGTGTATCTATCGTGATATTTCTGTACAAAATATGTACCTACCATTGCGACCTCAGCAGGAGAGGAAAGCTCACCAAGCGCATAGTTCTCGTAAAGATATACTGCATAGCAATAGTTTGTCTTGCTGAAAAGGGCAACGCCTTCAAAGCCGACAACAAAGTTTACTGCTTCATCCATATTGGCATCAATATCCTTAAAAATCTCAAGCTCGCCGAGCACCATTGCGTTCTTTGCTTTTGCGGTCATCTGATTCTCTTGTATCACTTTTGCTATGATCGGTCCTACCGCAAGTGGAATAGCAAAACCGAGAACCGATATAGCTGTTACAACTATTTCACCTCTAAGCAAAGAGGTAAATGCCGTCAAGAATGTTATCACAATAGAATAACCGCCGACTATCAAGCCAATTGCGCTGATAAGCGAAACAACAACCGCTTTGGAAGTTGCTTTTATCTTAATTCCCCATACCTTGCCCGAATAAACCGACGTAAAAAGCAAAAAGGACATTCCAAGTGCAAGTCCGCCGATTATTGCAACGACCGCATAGTGAATATTAAAATCCCCTGCTGTAAATCCCCCGATAACTCCGCCCAAAAGAATAAGTAATAATGTTAATTTTGCTTTCATTTTTCTGTCTCCTTTGTTTTTAATAGATTTTACTTTCTTTTTTATTCAGGCATTCCATGCCATTTTTGCACTGCATTTTTTGCAAAACATTATCTTTCACCTCTAATAAATTGTCAAATTTTGTTTAAAAACCCTATTGATTTAATTATATGACAAATCGTCATAATTGTCAAGTGCATTTTATGACAAAATATCATATAGAGGTGATAGTGTGAAGAACAATTTACGGCTTTTACGCAAGGAAAAAAAGCTGACGCAGATAAGTCTTATGATGCAGACGGGAATCGAGCAAGCGATACTTTCGAAATATGAAAGTGGGAACAGAGTTCCCACGACCGAAAATCTTATTTTACTTGCTGATTTTTACAATGTGAGCATTGACTATATACTATGCCGGACAGACGTACGCGAGGTAAACAAGAAAGACTGACGAACATTTTTTGCTCGTCAGTCCTTTTTTACAGTATGATGCAAATAAGCCCGCCGCTGCCCTCGTTGATAATACGCTCAAGCGTTTCGGAAAGCTTGGCGCGCGATTCATCGGGCATATTCTGGAGCTTGGTATGGAGTCCCTCGTTTACAAGCTCGTATAAGCTCTTGCCGAACAGATTCGACTCCCAGATACGTCTCGGGTCCTCCTCAAATTCCTTGAGCAGATATTTCACCAGCTCCTCGGACTGCGCCTCTGTGCCGACGATGGGGTTTATCTCGGTCTCGATGTTTGCGCGCATCATATGAATCGATTCGGCAGAGGCACGCAACCGCACGCCGTATCCGCCCGCCTGCTTGACTATCTCGGGCTCCTCTAACTTCAGTTCATCCACGTCGGGCATCACGATTCCATATCCGCGCTCATCGACTTCAGAGAGTGCCGCCGCGACCTTGTCATATTCCCTTTTCGCCGAAGAAAGACTCTGCAATACCTCTATAAGCTCACGCTCGCCCGATATCTCGATGTCGGTCAGCTCACCTATGACCTTGTAATAGAGCGATACGGGCAATTCAAGCGATGCTGTGGCAGTACCCTTGCCGAGATCTATTTTTAGATCCTTTACCGCGCTCACCTCATCGCACTCGCTCATTCTCTCAAGCGATCTTTCGATGTCTCCTATCCTTTTTATCGACGAGGCGCACCTGTCCACAAGCTCGAAAAGCTCCTTCTTGAGCCAATAATCCCTCTCAAGAGAGCCCACCCAATCGGGTAGCTTTATCTCAAGCTCACACACCGGAAATTCGTTCAATACCATACCGAGTATGTGCCGAATATCCTCGGTATCAAGCTCAAGGCAGTTGACAAGCGCCACCGATGCCTTATATTTCTCCTCAAGCTCATAGGCAAGAGAATGTGCCTCCTCGCTCTCGGGATGTGCGGAATTGAGTATTATCGCAAAGGGCTTTCCCTGCTCGCGAAGCTCGGATACGACACGCTCCTCTGCCTCAACGTAACTCTCACGCGATATCTCGCCTATGCTTCCGTCCGAGGTGACGAGCATACCGATGGTCGAATGGTCGCAGATGACCTTGCGCGTACCCATCTCCGCCGCCTCACGAAATGGCATCGGCTCGCTCGACCATGGCGTGTTCACCATTCTCGCGTGTCCGTCCTCGATATGCCCCATCGCCTCGGAGACGATGTATCCCACACAGTCGACCATCTTGACCCGCATCGTCGCGCCCTCGTTTATTGATATCTCCACCGCCTCGTCGGGCACGAATTTCGGCTCTGTCGTCATGACCGTCTTGCCGGCGGCAGACTGCGGCATCTCATCACGCGCACGCTCGCGGTCGTATTCGTTTTTGATATTCGGAAGCACATGCGATTCCATAAACTTTTTTATAAAGGTGGACTTGCCCGTCCGCACGGGACCGACTACCCCAACATAGATATCGCCGCCGCATCTCTCGGCAATATCGGAATAAATATTATCCATAAAAAAATCCTCCCGCATATTTTTGTGTTTGTACACTATATGCGAGAGGTTTTTGTTTTATGAGTGCTTTTCTTTTCGTCAACTATTGACAAACATAATAAAATGTGTTAAGATTTTAGTAACAATAAAAATTAAGGATAGAGGCGCACTTCGCCAAGAGTATCCGCCGTGTAAATCTTAGCAGGATGTTGCGGTGTGAGAAAGGGACGGGTGCCGAAGAGGGTCATGCTAAAAGCTTCTCTGGTAAAACAAACAACATTTGTTTTATTGTCGCAAAACACTTTGCGGAGAGCTATCTTAATTATTCGATGCTAAAAGTATATTTTTATGTATTCGATAGTTATGATAGCCGACCTTATCGGCTATTTTTTATTGTAATACATCTCTTTATAAATCGGAGGAATCAAAAATGGAAAAGAAAACTATATTCCGCGGTATTGCGACAGCGCTCGTAACACCTCTCACACCCGAAGGTATTGACTATGACAGATTCGGCAAGCTTGTTGATTGGCAGATCGACGAAGGCATCGATGCGCTCGTGGTATGCGGCACGACAGGTGAATCTTCCACGCTCACAGACGATGAGCACAGAGCGGCCATCAAGTTTGTAGTTGACCGCGCGGCGGGCAGAGTTCCGGTCATTGCGGGCACGGGAAGCAACGATACCGACTACGCAAACTGGCTTACAAAATCAGCATGCGACGACGGTGTTGACGGCGTACTCGTCGTTACGCCCTACTATAACAAGGCAACACAGAACGGACTTATAAAGATGTTCACCGACATCGCCGACAAGAGCACAAAGCCGGTCATCCTTTACAACGTTCCCTCGCGTACAGGCGTCGGAATTGAGCCGAAGACATACGCGGCGCTCGCAGACCACCCCAACATCTCTGCAATCAAGGAAGCCAACGGCAACATCTCCAAGGTCGCTGAAACGATAAATCTCGTCAAGGGCAAGCTCGACGTATACTCGGGCAACGACGACCAGATAGTTCCCATCATGTCGCTCGGCGGAATCGGTGCTATCTCGGTACTCTCCAACGTGCTCCCCAAGAAGACCTGCGACATCTGCCGTAAGTTCTTTGCAGGTGACGTTAAGGGCTCGGCAGCGCTTCAGCTTGAGCTTCTTAATCTTACAAACGCACTCTTCTCGGAGGTCAACCCCATCCCCGTAAAGGCGGCTATGGCGGCTATGGGCTTCTGCGAGAACTATCTCCGTCTCCCGCTCACACCCATGG
>JAZNZQ010000111.1:0-4466 GCA_045595035.1 Eubacteriales bacterium
GTCGGTGTTGTCAAGACCAAGCTCGTCTACTTCAAGCTTTTCAAGCGCATATCTTGCTATTTTCTCGTCTATCTTCTCTGATCCCTTGACCATGGCAAAGTCTCGCACTCTCTTGAGAAGTCTGTTTGCGATACGGGGCGTGCCGCGTGAGCGTGAGGCAATCTCGAGTGCACCGTCCTCGGCTATGTCAAAACCGAGAATCCGCGAGCTTCTCTTGATGATGGCCGCCAGTTCTTCGGTCGTGTATAGCTCGAGTCTGAGCATCATACCGAAACGGTCGCGAAGCGGTGTTGAGAGCTGTCCTGCACGGGTCGTAGCGCCGATAAGCGTGAAATGAGGAAGATCTATACGTATGCTTCTGGCAGACGGGCCTTTGCCTATTATGATATCGAGCGCACAGTCCTCCATCGCGGGGTAGAGTATCTCCTCGACCTGACGCGAGAGGCGGTGTATCTCATCTATGAAAAGTACGTCGCCTTCATTTAAGTTGGTAAGAAGCGCCGCGAGGTCTCCCTGCTTTTCGATAGCGGGGCCTGCGGTTATTCTTATATTAACACCCATCTCGGAGGCAATAATTGCGGAAAGAGTAGTTTTTCCAAGGCCGGGAGGACCGTACAGGAGCACGTGGTCAAGAGACTCACCGCGCATTTTTGCCGCATCGATATAGACCTTTAGATTCTCCTTTATCTTCTCCTGACCCGTGTATTCGTCAAAGGTCTTGGGACGAAGGGATACCTCTATGTCGGTGTCCTCTTCGGTGTAGCTTGAGGTTATTATTCGGTTTTCAAAATCAAATTCGTTGTTATCCATATGTATGATCGTAGCTTTTGACTTTTCAAAAGCTTCCTTTCTCTCGGAATCGCCTTATTTCATAAGTTCTTTCAGAGCTTTGCGTATGATTTCTTCAAGTCCGAGCTCGTCAGAATACACCGCGCGGATGGCACTCATTGCTTCGGCGCGCGTGTATCCGAGCACTGTGAGTGCATCCTGCGCCTCTGTGAGCTTCCCTTTTGATGCTGCGCTTGTCTGCGGAGCTTCAAGCGATTTTGCCGAAACTGACATATTGCTCGGCATCTCGCGCGAGAGCTTGTCTTTTAACTCGAGCACGATGCGCGCCGCCGTTTTTGCTCCTACTCCCGATGCCTTGGAGAGGGCCTTTGAGTCTTCGGCAACAACGGCAAGTGCAAATTTTTCGGGAGTGAAGTATGAGAGCACCGAGAGCGCGACCTTTGGGCCTACTCCCGACACCGATATTAAAAGCTTGAAGGTCGATAGCTCCTCGTAGGAATAGAAGCCGAAAAGCTCGACTCCGTCCTCACGTATACTCATATAGGAATAAAGCTTGACCTGCGGTGCTGTATCTACGCTTAAGTGCGCGGGAAGGGAATCGTAGGTCGTCTGGCTGATAGTCATCTTGTATCCGATACCCCCCGCGTCTATTACGGCAAAGCCGGGCTCTGCGTGGGCAAGTGTGCCCGAAATGTAGTAAAACATATTCACCTCAAAATCAGTTGTTTTCATTTGCAGCGAGAGCCGCTGCTTTTTTCTTTTTCAGGGTATCAAATGTGCAAAGACCGATAAATACGACCGAGAAGAATGCCGTGCAGGATGCGCCTATCACAAATTCCTTCGGCATATATCTCATCTCAAGAGTATGCTCACCTACACTTGCATCGAATGCCATAAGAGCATCAAGCGCTTCGTAGGTCTCAACTTTTTCTCCGTCGAGATATACCTTCCAGCCCTTGTCATAGGGGATTGTGGTAAGCACGACCTCGTGACCTTCCTCGATATTTATCTTGCCCTTGAAGTGATCCTCGGTGTAGTCTTCTATCTCAAACTGAGAGACCGAAAGCTTTGCCATTGCATCCTTGAATGCATCGTGATCCATATAGTAGAATGCAGTACCCTTGTTCCAGACGTAAAGATCTGTCTGGTCGATGGTTATGGTGAGCTTTACGGTGCTTCCGACAGGGAAGCGTCCGAGCGAGACTATTCTCGATGTCTCATTGCCGTAGAAGGTGTCGTAGGGGGTGCCGTTGAGTGTGAGCTTTACTTGACGGGGGTAGTCGCTCGGCAGATAAAAATATACCTCTTTATCATTTACCGACGTGAAGGAATAATAAATATTTGCCGGCTTGTTACTGTCGATGGGAAGGTATTTTACATGCCCTGCGATATACGATACGTTACAGTTGTCGGTGGTTATTTCATTTTGTTCTATCGGCATAAATACGTCTGCGCAATTATCATCAAGCATCAGATCAACGATGGAATTAACACGGTCAAAGGGGGTGATAAAGGTGTCCTTTTTCATGTATTCCTCTTCGTCGGTCTCCTCATTTACACCGAGTATCATGCGGTAATCCGCGATGTCGCGGCTGACTCCGTAAGCTATTGAAAGAGCATAGGGATTTTTGTATGCGAAGAGTTGATCATCCTTGTGTGCTATCGAGTAAAGCGGGGAAACGTCATATTCGGAGATTATATATTTGATTCCGAGCAGGGAGTCGGTTATGGGTGTTCCACCGAGATATTTAGACCAATGCGAGCGTGAGGCGTATCCCATATCCTTTAAAAATTTGATAGTCGAATTGTTGAGAGTCGAGGTGGAGTTTGAAAGACCTCTGAACCAAAGAGAGAAAGCGTCGTTCGTCTTTCTGTGATAGTTTTTCTCCATTCTGTAGAAGGACGTATCGTTTTCTCTTACGATATCAACGATGGGCTGATATTTATTCATAAAATCAAGATAGGAGCTTCTGCTTGAATATACTACGTCGTCTCCGAGCGAAATCATATTGAGCAGTCCCGAGCAAAACAGTTCGAGGCAGATAAGTGAGGAGAGAACGATGTTTATCGTATCCTGACCTTTAGTTCGTATCACACAGAAAAGAAGGAGCATGTAGACGACAACGCACACGAGCGATATCCATACTCCCTTGAGGTCAGGGAGGTTCTCATAGTCGAATTTCTGAATGACAAAAAGGAAGAAAACGATAAACGAACCGACCGAAAGAACCGTTCTCGGCGCAGTTATATCCAGACTTTCAAAGCCGCGGTAAGCTAAAAGCAAAAGGAAGAAGCAGAGCATAAAGCTGTAGCGGTGATTGAGCCAGTTGGGGAACTGCAAGCCGTGCCAGATAAGATCAAGTGTGCTCGCATTGAAACTGAGGAAAAGGAAGCATATCACAAGACCCGACATCACGCGCTCGATCGCGCTGAACTTGCTTGATATGAAGTAGACTGGAACAAGTAAGAGCGTGAGTATTCCCGTATAGATGAATGGCATTCCCTCGGGGCGGACGGTGTCATATGAGCCGGGAAGGAGCTTTGTGAGGATATCAAGAAAATCGTAATTTTGCTTGAGGGCAAACGAAGGATGGGAGAACTCGTCCTTGCCGAAAGAGAGCGAATAATACGCGGGCAGGATTATTATCATCGCGATGCCCACCGCAATTATCGAATAGAGAGCCATCCTGAGAAGCGTTTTTACAAAGTGATTCTTCTCGCCCATGGGATTGTTTATATCGTCCTGCATATTTGCGAAATAGTAGTAGAAGAAATAAATCGCAACAAAAATACAGGTCATATATCCGATGTAGTAGTTTGAGAGAATAGAGAGAGCAAGTGTGATGACAAAGAGCTTGTATTTGCCCTCTTTTATTATGCTTTCAATACCGAGAGTGATAAGCGGCAGATATATGAGCGCATCTATCCACATCGTGTTGTGCTGCTGCACGATGGCATAGGAGGAGAGCGCGTACATAGCCGAGAAGGTGATTATCATCACCTTGTTTTTGACCTTCGCGGTCTTGTTAAGGTAGTAGCCGAAGGTAAGCCCGCAGCTGCCGCATTTCAAAAGGAAGATAACGAGAAGCGCATCGAGTATCTGCGTTTTTTTGAAAAGAAGCACAAGGAAGGAAAACGGGCTTGCAAGGTAATATGCCCATATTCCCATAAACTCGCCGCCGAGCGCACGCGAGAATGAGTAAAGGAAGCTTCCGCCTTCATAAACGATGTTGCGAAGGCCCTCGAAAAAGTATACGTACTGTCCGTTGAGGTCGAGCACGAGTACCGAGCCGTCTCCGAAGGGGTAGACGTTCATTGCAACGTAAAGAAGGTACATAATAAGTGCCGGTAGAACAAATGCAAGCGCAAGAAATGCGTTGTCGGGATCTGTAAACCGCTTTTTCTTCGTTTCCTGCTCTATATGTTCTTCTGTGACCGACAAAGTTGTGTTTTCGATGTTATCCAATGCTTTTTTCCTCGCTTTCGGGTGAGTGTATTTTCTTGACCGATTTTTCGAATTTTGTGCGTTCGAGTGTAAGGTCTCGTCCGCATCCGATACATACGGCACGAATATCCGAGCCGACACGGACTATCTTGAATTCCTTTGAGCCGCAGGGGTGCGCTTTTTTCATTTCTGCGATGTCTCCCACGGATAGTTTTAAAATGTTCATAAGTCA
>JAZNZQ010000112.1:0-3743 GCA_045595035.1 Eubacteriales bacterium
TATTTTAAATAAGGATTCTCACACTCAGCCGCGCGAAGCTTTTCCTCGGCATCGCGTCTTATTCCGTGCGTGCGTATAACGATAACACTCGGACTGTTCTCGTTTGTGTTATTCTTTATCTCGTCAAGCTCATCAAGAGACATAATGTCAACGCCGCGGCTTTTAAGCTCTGCGTTATATATGTCGTTATGTATAAGCTTACCGAGTGTATATATCTTTGTATTCGGTGCCGAATCCCGTATAAGTGATTCGACCGTATCCGCGGCACGCTTCACGCCAAAGCAAAAACCCGCATTTTTGGCAATAGTTATATTCATTTTACTTCACAAGCGAAAGTATCGCATCAAATATCTTGTTTGCGACCGATGCGTATTCTCCCGCTTCTCCCTCCTCGGGCTTAAGCTTTTCATAAGGGATCGGCTCGCCTATTATTATTTCAATTTTTCTGAACAGTCGGAATTTATAGTTCTTCGTCTTTATGTGCACGGGCAAAAGAGTAGCCCCGGAACGAGAGCATATCATACCCGCTCCCGAGCGCACCTTTGTGGTTGAGGGATCAACGCCCGCGCATCTTGTTCCCTGCGGAAACATACCTACACTCTCACCGTGCTTTAGCATATCGATAGTCTTTTTGACAGCGCCCGCGTCGGCTTTGTTTCTGTCAACGGGATAAGCGCCGAATGCACGAGCAAGGAAGGATATGACCGGCACTCCGAATATCTCCTTCTTTGCCATATATCTGACCTGTCTGTGATTGAGCGATGCGCTTATAACGATCGGGTCAATGACCGATATATGGTTTGAGCAAACGAACACTGCCGTATCCTCATCCGGCTCGTTTTCGATACCGATCACCTTTACTCTGAATATGAACTTCAGTATCGGTGCCAAGATCCTATAGTATTTTTTATATGTTTTATTTTCCATAGTTTTTGCCTGTTTTCTCGTTGATTATCTCTATCGCGCGAATAAGCGTTCCCTCAAGATCGATATCGGAATTATCAAGAATGACTGCATCCTCTGCAGGGATAGCGGGTGCGATCGCGCGATTGCGGTCGTTGTTGTCTCTTGTTATGATATCGGCAAGTATCTCATCGTAATTTACGTTGTGCCCCTTTTCGGTCAGCTCCTTATAACGGCGCTTGGCTCTTGCCTCGTTTGAAGCACAAAGGAAAATCTTCACCTCTGCATCGGGAAGAATGACCGTACCGATGTCTCGTCCGTCCATGATAACGTCGTTGGAGTTTGCAATACTTCTCTGTGTATCAAGCAAAAATGCGCGCACAGAAGGGATAGCAGAGACCGCAGATGCATACATGGATATCTCATTCTCACGTATTCTGTCGCCTACGCACTCTCCGTTAAGATATACCTGCTGTGTGCCGTTTTCATATTTGATCTCGACCGTGATCTCGGGAAGTCTTGCCGTTACGGCTACGGCATCCTTCGGATCAACGCCGTTATTTCTTATATAGAGACCGATGGAACGGTAAAGCGCTCCCGTATCAACGTATATAAATCCAAGTCTGGCTGCCAAAAGCTTTGCAACGCTGCTCTTTCCTGCGCCGCTCGGTCCGTCTATTGCAATTTTCATATCTTTGTTTTCCTTTCAAGCTTAATATGCCGCATTTTCACCCGCAAGTGCGCCTGTGGAAAATGCGATTTGAAGATTGAATCCGCCTGTGTATGCATCCACGTCTATGACCTCTCCCGCAAAGAAGAGTCCGGAGACGAGCTTTGATTCCATCGTTTTCGGATTTATTTCCTTTACGTTCACACCGCCCGAGGTAACTATCGCCTCGGATAGGGGTCTGAATCCCTTGATATCCACCGAAAGCCCCTTCAAAAGAGAGACAAGTCCCGCTCGCTCCTCCTTTGTGATAAGGTTGACCTTTTTTCTCTCGTCTATTCCCGAAAGCTCTATTATCGGAGCTATCATCTTCTGCGGTAAGAGATCGGACAATGAATTAACAAAATCCTTGTTCGCATATTTAGAAAAATCCGAAAGAAGTCTGCGATCAAGCTCCTTTTCGTCAAGCGCGGGCTTAAGATCTATTATTGCACGGTATCTTCCCGCGCTCATTTTCGGTAAATGTGAGCTTGCACTAAGCACAAGCGGTCCCGTGATACCGAAATGGGTGAACATCATCTCACCGAAATCCTCATACACCTGCTTCCCGCTTGCAGTATCCTCTATTTTAAGCGACACGTTTTTAAGTGACAGCCCCTGCATTCTTGCACAGAGCTTTCCCATTGCCTCAAGCGGTACAAGTGACGGAACAAGAGGTGTAACGTCGTGTCCCGCATCGCGCGCAAATCTGTATCCGTCGCCGTCAGAACCGGTCAAGGGATAGGACATACCGCCCGTGCAGACTACGATGGAATCGAATTCGTACGTTTCTCCACCGCAAACCGTAAGGCCGCACACCTGTCCGTCCGATATATTTATTGCCTTTACGCGCTTATTTATTACCCTGCAACCCGAATCACGCACGGCACGCGCCATCGCATCGACTATATCCTGCGCCTTGTCGGAAACAGGAAAAACACGCTTTCCTCTCTCTGTCTTAAGCGGTACGCCCAAACCTTCGAAAAAATCTTTGGTATCGGACGTGGTGAAGTTACTTAACGCCGCATACATAAAGCGAGGGTTTGTGGGAACGTTTGACAAGAACTCGTCACGCTCGGAGTCGTCTGTGACGTTGCATCTTCCCTTTCCGGTGATACGCAGCTTTTTGCCGAGTCGGTCGTTTCGCTCAAAAAGAGTTACGTCCGCGCCAAAGCTCGCCGCCTTTATCGCCGCCATCATTCCGGCAGCGCCGCCGCCAATTACGGCTACTCTCTTTTTATCCATGAGATTTATCGTATACGTTGTATTCGTCCCAGATATTCTCAAGTTTCTCGAATATAACGTTAAGCTCATCCTGCTTCTTTTTGGATATAGCCACTATCATTGCGTTGATGATACTAAGCGGAGCTACAAGCGAATCGACAAAGCTTGCCATATCGCTTTTTGCAATAAGAAGCTCGTCCGCACGCGATGCGATCGGTGAGGAAGCACTGTCGGTAAGTGCTATAACGTTTGCGCCCGACTCCTTCGCGTACTCCACCGCATTTATGATACCCTTGGAATACCTCGGAAAGCTTATCGCTATCATAACGTCCTTTTTGGATATTCTCATTATCTTCTCGAACATCTCGCTTCCGCTTGTCGTCTGTACGAACTGCACTCTCTCGCGTATCATGCTCAGATTAAAATTAAGGAAGTTAGCAAGTGAAGATGACGAGCGCACACCGATGATGTATACGTTGTCTGCCGCGATTATCTTATCAACCGCGCGGTTGAACGATTCGCGGTCGATATGTTCAAGCGTATGCTTTATTTTTTCGGCATCCGAGATCAAAACGTTTTCAAGAATATCTCCGTCACCGATAAGGTTGTTCGTGACCTCCATACGCTGTACGGCGGTCAGCTTGTTGCGGATAAATTCCTGAAGCGAGCGCTGGAGCGATGGATATCCGTCAAACCCAAGCTCGATGGCAAATCTGACTACGGTAGACTCGGATACGTTTACAAGTGCACCGAGCTTAGACGCGGTCATATACGCCGCCTTGTCGTAGTGCTCCAGAACGTACTTTGCAATAAGCTTCTGTCCCTTTGAAAACGAGGACATACGTTCCTCTATGTATTTCAACAAATCCTGTTTCATTTTTACAGAATTCCTTTCAAATTATAGGTTTAT
>JAZNZQ010000113.1:0-6208 GCA_045595035.1 Eubacteriales bacterium
GGTATGATCGTAGGTCCTGCTATAGCGCTTGTTATCAAAGAGATCAAAACAGCTTGACCCACTTGACGGCAAGCTCTGCCCAAACTGCGGCGTGGTAATTTACGCGTGTGGGTTCGCTTGTTGCTGTCTCGGCGGTAGCAAGCGAGAGACCGTGAGGTCCTTCGGGGAATATGTGAAGCTCGAAGGGGATATTCTTTTTTGCAAGAGCTTCTGCCATAAGAAGCGAATTCTGTACGGGGACGGTCCTATCTGCCGCCGTGTGCCATATAAATGCGGGGCAGGTCTTATCCGACACGAGCTTTTCGAGTGAGAATTCGTCTCTCTCCCTTTCTCCAAGCTCGGTCTTTCCCGCAAGGTTCTTGATCGAGCCCTCATGTGCGTATTCTCCGCCCGTGATAACAGGGTAGCAGAGTATCATGCCATTGGGACGGTTTATTCCGCGAACCTTTTCGGGGATATGCTCGTCATCCCAGGATGTTCCTATCCATCCCGCAAGATGTCCGCCTGCCGAGAATCCGAGCGAAAAGATCTTGTCGGGGGCTATATTAAATCGCTCTGCGTTTTCACGAATGTACTTTATTGCATAGGATGCGTCAATAAGCGGGGCGTAATCGCGTGCCTTGTCCGCAACCGAATATTTGAGCACGAAGCAGCAAAAACCCGCACGCATAAATTCCCAAGCGATAGGTTCGCCCTCTCTGCCCGAGAGGTTCTTGTATCCGCCGCCGGGACAGATAAGTATCGCCGCGCGAGGAGCGTGTACGGTAGACTCCGAGTCGGTGTGAACGTAGGTGGTAAGCGTTGCGTTTGAGTCTTCTCTTAATTTAAAGGTTTCGTATATCATAGTGTGCTCCTTATATAAAGAATAATGTTCCAAGGTCGTATAACGGCTCGTCCGAGAGAGAGAGCGCTTTCTTGCCGTGAGAGGCACAGAAGCTTTTTATTCTGTTTGCGTCGGGGTGAAGGTCTATGTTTCCGCAAAAAGCTACGAAATCATCGCACACACCCGATGCACCGCCGATAAAGCCCGTGTCGTAGCCGGCAAGCGCAATATGTCCGTGCGATATAACAAGGACATCGACACCAATCTTTTTTGCCGCGGCTTCGAGAGAAGGGTCTGAGGTTATAAGCGCAGACTCACTTACAATACAGCTCGAGCATTTTGCGTATCCCTGATTTATATTTATCTGCTTCAGGGGAAAAGCTTTGATCTTCTCGGAAATATAATCCATCTTGCCGATAAGATGCCCACCCAAGCGCAGAGCGTTGAAAAGAATGTCGTTTGGGTATTTGCCGCCGATCGGCTCATCTGTAAGTATTACTTCCTTGCCGATGCGATCAAACTCCTTTTTTGCTATCCTATAATAGTCTTTGTGTGTGATGAGCTTGTCGCGGTACAAAAATAAAAGCATATCGGGATGTGATGCGACGGGGGCGGGAAGCACGGGAAAAGGAGGAAGCTTTATTACGGTATGACCGAGAGAAACGAGCGAAGCTTCACACTCCTCGCTTATTCTTGTGTCGACTATCACCTTTTTCAACAAAACCACCCCCAAAAACGAAGCATGGCAGACAATAAATTGCCTGCCATAGTTTAATATCGTATAGAATTACGCGCGGGATACTTTTCCCGAACGAAGACAACGTGAACAAACGCCCACGGTTTTAGGTGTTCCGTTGACCATAACTTTTACCTTACGAATATTGGGCTTCCAAGTTCTGTTTGTCTTGCGGTTAGAGTGAGATACGTTCTGACCGAACACAACGCCTTTTCCGCATACACTGCACTTTGCCATTTCTTAACACCTCCATCTCGAAATATAAGCAACAAAATGCATTATAACATACTTTTAGTGAAAAATCAAGAGATTTTCAAAAAAAGTTCTTATTTTTTTGCATCAATTATTTTTCCTATCGCGTAAGCGACGTAAATGGAGAATCCGTGGTCGTAACTTCCGACCTTCTGATCGTAGCGATACTCCCAAAGAGTGCCTGTTTCGTCCGCCATGTCGGGGAATACGCCCTTTATCATTCGCTCAAGGCGGTCCCACGCGCCCCATCTGATAAACACCCACATCTTGAGGTAGAAGCCGATCCAAACGTTGACACGGACAAAGTGCTCCTTGTCGGGGCGGAAGCGCTCGAAATCCTCTTCGATATATGTCTTGAGGTTGTCGTATTTTTTGTCGTTCCAGTCAAGGTCACCGAAAAGGATGGCGTAATACTGTCCCGCCTCGGAGAAATTCGTTGTATTTTTGGGAATTCCGTTTTCGTCCTTTACCGCATTGTCGATGAACACATCTCCGTTCCATGAGCGAAGCTTTGTCATCTCGCGTACTCTGTTCGATCTCTCGAGCAATTCTGCATCGTTATACAGCATAGCCGTTCTTCTTAACGTTTCTGCATAAAGGAAGTTGGTGGGGTAGTTTACGTCCTGTACCCACGTGTTTGCGCGCGACCATTCAACGAAGTTCCAGCTGGGGAGATTCTGCAAAAGTCCGTCCTCATTTTCGTAGGGGAAGAGGAACTCGAGAAAACCGTAGATGCTCGCTCTGAAAAGCTCTTTGTCAAGATCGGGTCTGCGCTCGGTGAGGTAATCGCATACCTCAAGCACGTACCACATATCCCATTGCGGGATAAAGTTGCCTTCGATATCACTTGGATAGCATTCGGGGAGGATACCGCGGGGAAGCTCGCCGCCCGTGTATTCGTAGAGACGGTAGTTTTCAAGAAAGGCATCCTCGACCGCGCTCTTGCCTGTTACGTAATATTCGCCCTGAGAGGTGAAGTAGGTGTCTCCAAGCCATCCTGCGCGCTCGCGGGAAGGACAATCCATGTAGATGTCGACCGAGTTGTGCGTAAACGAGCGAACCGCCGCATCATATATCTTTTTGAGTGTAGGGTCGGAAATATCACGCTTTATCACTCTCTTGCTGTCATGCTCATAGGTCGTAAGACCGAAGGCGGTAAGCTCTATCTCGCCGCTCTTGACCATAACGACTGCGACCTTTGCCGTATATGGCTCGAAGCTCATGACCGACTCTTTTGTATTTGCCGCGAACAGATACTCAATAACGTTCTGGCATTTCATTCCGGTGAATGTGAATTCTTCGTTCGAAGAAAGCTCGGTGAACGCAACTACAACATCGCTGTCCTTTATGATGTTTGCCGAGAAGGAAAGAAATCCCGCGTATATCATTTCAAGGTCAAATATTGCATATTCTCCTTCCGAGAGCTTTATGGGAAAATCGCCCTTTTTAGCAATCATAGTCATTTTCTGTCTTTGCTGCCATTCGTAGGGGCGGCCGAATAATTCTTCTGATTCGAATCTTCCCCAATGCTCGGGAACGCCCTTCCACGAGTAGAAATTGGGGTGGTATTCCTTGTTTTCGTCAAACGTAAAGCTGCCACGCGAGACACATCCGTCGGTTGTGATATTTCTGCATACGGGAGCGGGAGTGGCGGGAAGATATTTCAGTCCAAGCTCAAGCGGGATAAGCTCAATTTTCTTGTCGGGTGAAAAGACCTCGCCTGTCGTGTGATCCCATATCTCTCCGAAATGGCGCTGTACGCTGTATCGCTCGACCTTCTGTACACGTCTGTCGTAGCGGTATCCCTCAAAATCACGTCCTGTGGCAAGAAGTACCTCGTCGCCGCGTCTTAGCTCTGCCTGTACATATGAGGGCTGACGAACGGTCGCAAGCGATCCGCAGAAATATCCGGTGAGCTCTATCACTATCTCATTTCCGTTCGCATTGTCAAAGGCGTCAAGATCTATCACATCAACTCTGGCATATCCCTTTGCGGTGCGCGCAGGTCCGAACGCGACGAAGCGTCCGTTGACAGAGAGACGGTAGAATGATACCGCCGTTATGTATATCGTTGTCCCCTTAATAGAAGGAGTATTATCCTTTAATATAAGGGAATAGTTCATTTCTTTTTCTTTACCCGATTCAAATACCGGGAGTGCTTTTGTAAAAAACATAATCATCACCTCGGGTCTATTTTAAAGCGTGAAAAATCAAAATTCAAGGTCTTTATTTGACAGAAAAAGTGTCCTCTGTAGCAATACTTCCGACACACATATCATCACATATATCGGTAAGCTTGACAGGCAGCACCCGCGCGTGAAGCGAACATTCTGACGGGACTTTGACTTCAATAAAGCTATCTGTGTGTCCGTATGCGTATTTGCCGTCAAAGGTCTCGAAAAGCACCTTTTGATAGGGATTCTTTTCTATCTCTTCGGCAAGTATTTCGTTATGTATCCTCTTTCCGAGAGCGATAAGCTCGGCGGAGCGCTTCTTTTTCGTCTCCTTGTCTATCTGATCTTTCATTTTTGCCGCAGGCGTTCCCTCGCGCTTTGAATATGCGAAAACGTGGAGATTGAGCAAACGAAGCTCACGTATAAGCTCGAGCGTCTCGCGAAAATTCTCATCGGTCTCACCCGGGAATCCCACGATTATATCGGTTGAAAACTGTACGTTTGGTATCGCCGCCCGTACGCGTGCTATGTTACGCCTTATGATATCGGTGTTGTATTTTCTCTTCATGGAAAAGAGCACGTCGTTGCATCCGCTTTGAAGTGAGATGTGGAAATGCGGTGCGACCTTGTCAAGCGAGGCGATCTTGTTAACAAAGTCCTCACGCATTACCGTCGGATCGAGCGAGCCGTAGCGTATGCGCTCCACACCTTCGATGCCGTTTATCATCTCCGTCAGGTCTTCAAGCGCACATCCTCCGCTTTTTTCGCTGTATGCCGAGGTCTCGATCCCTGTGAGAACTATCTCGGGGCATCCCGACTCTGCAAGCGCTGTTGCTTCGCGCACGACCTCGCAGGGGGGTTTTGAACGTATCTTGCCGCGCGCGGCGGGGATAATGCAGTAGGTGCAAGCCGACTCGCATCCGTCCTCTATCTTGATATAAGCACGCGTGCGGCGGAAGCTGTCTATACTCATTTTCTCAAACGGAGCGCACTCTATATCACCCACGGATATCTCGGGTGAATCGTTCTTTTTACCAGAAGCAAAGAGAGCATCAAGCTTTTTTGCGACAGAGAGCTTTTCGGTGTTGCCGCAGATGTAGTCAACGCCCTCGAGCTTTGCGACTTCTTTCGGGCTTACCTGAGAAAAGCAACCCGTGACAAGAATGTATGCATCGGGATTCTTTGACATCGCACGGCGTATGAACTGACGTGCCTTGCGGTCACTTTCGGCGGTCACCGTGCAGGTGTTTATTATATAAGCCGAGCAGACCTCGTCTTCGTTTGCCACGAAAAATCCCAGATCCCCAAGCTCTTTTTTTATAGCTTCGCTCTCGTATTGATTGACCTTGCATCCGAGAGTGTATATTCCAACCGTCTTATCCATGAGTATCACTTCCTTTCTGTCTATTTTATCATTTTTTTGCTCTTATGTAAATACAAAATTCGATATGATACTTGAAAAAAATGTAATATGAATGTATAATTGAAATGGAAATAAAAAACAAAGGAGCTTTACATTATGAGTACACTTCACGTTATCGATCATCCCCTTATAGTTCACAAGCTTTCTATTATGAGAGACAAGGACACAGGAACAAAGGACTTCAGACAGCTTCTCAATGAGATCGCTCTTCTTATGGGCTACGAGCTTACACGCGATCTTCCTCTTGAGGATTATGAGATCGAAACTCCCATACAGAAGATGACAGCGAAGAGGATCTCGGGCAAGAAGCTAGCGGTCATTCCGATACTTCGTGCGGGTCTTGGCATGGTGGACGGACTTCTTGAGCTCGTTCCCACAGCAAAGGTCGGACACATCGGTCTATACCGCGACCACGTAACACACGAGCCGGTCGAATATTACTGCAAGCTGCCCGCTGATATTGAGGATAGAATAGTTATTCTTGTTGACCCTATGCTCGCAACAGGCGGAAGCGCATCCGATGCACTTCGCATGCTCAAGGAAAAGGGATGCAACAATATCAAGTTTATGTGCCTCGTTGCGGCTCCCGAAGGCGTTAAGAAGGTACAGGATGACCATCCCGACGTTGACATCTTCACAGCTTGCCTTGACGAGTGCCTCAACGAAAACGCATATATCGTTCCCGGACTCGGCGATGCAGGCGATAGAATTTTCGGAACAAAGTAAGTGCGCGAAATTGTTGTAAAAAAGAACGACGCGGGGCAGCGGCTCGACAAATTTCTTACGAAATCTATCCCGTC
>JAZNZQ010000114.1:0-3940 GCA_045595035.1 Eubacteriales bacterium
CGGTAGTAGCCCTGTACCCTTTCGCAAACCAAACACAAGCTTTGCCAACTTTTGCGCATGCAAAAGTTATTCGACTCTCCGATATTCCACGCAATAGCGTGGTTGCTTTTTTTGGTGATCCCATCATCTGAGGCGAAGTCAGCAAAGCGGTAATATCTCTATACCTTTTTGAATCCCAAACACAAGCTTTGCCAACTTTTGCGCATGCAAAAGTTATTCGACTCTCCGATGTTCAAAAGGGATGCTTTCGCATCCCTTTTCTCTTTTTCTTATCCTTACAGCACCAACGAAGGAGCCGTGTAGACTCTTGCGCCAAGCTCTTGATTTAACATATACAAGCTCTTGGGATCGGAGCCGAAGAGCTCCATCTTTGTGATGAGGTCGTTTGCGTTGGTCTCCTCCTCGCCCTGTTCCTTTACGAACCAGTCAAGGAACTGCATCGTGCGAAAATCTCTTGCCTCGTATGCCGCCGCGTAGATATCGTTGATAAGCGAGGTTACGTACTCCTCGTGCTCAAGACCTGCCTTCAGCACGTCCATGTGGCACTCCACCTTCTTATCGGGTTTGTCGATCGCCTCAAGCGTTACCTTTTGATTTTCGTTCTGCAGATATGTGTAGAAGAGCATCGCGTGATCGCGCTCCTCCTGCGCCTGGATCATGTACCAATTTGCAAAGCCGTCAAGACCTGCATCCTCAAAATAGTTCGAAAACTCGAGATAGAGATATGCCGAGTAGAACTCCTTGTTTATCTGCTGATTTAAAAGATCGCGTACCTTTGTGTTCATCATTGTTGTTTACCTCTTTCATTTACTTTGATTTATTTTATGGTATTATTTTACTGTATTGTTATACTTTTTTCTGTGATTTGGTCACAATTATTGACTTTTTATAAAAAAATGATAAAATTTAATTAAAATGAGGTGATATTTTGCAAATAGAAGAAAAGATCAAGCTTTTTGAGTCGACCTTCCCTTTTTGGGATAAAATGAGCAAGGCCGACAAAGATACCTTTATAAATTCCGCCATGCACGTCAAGTTTGAGCGCGGAACAAACATCCACGACGGAAATGAATGTACAGGCGTAATACTTATAAAAAGCGGATCTCTCCGCCTCTATCTTCTCTCTGACGAGGGCAAGGAGATAACGCACTACCGCCTTTTCCCCGGAGATATATGTATCCTCTCGGCATCCTGCGTGCTTACCACCATCACCTTTGACGTTTTCATCGATTCCGAGGAGGACAGCGAGTGCATTGTCGTCGGCGGGTGCGCGTACGAGGACCTCTGCCGCAGAATGCCGGATGCTAAGATATTTGCACTTGAGAGCGCGGTCGCACGTTTCTCCGACGTTATGTGGGTAATGCAGCAGATACTCTTTATGAGTATGGACATACGCCTTGCGATATTCTTACTTGACGAATCGGCAAACACCGGAAGCGACACCGTAAAACTGACACACGAGCAGATCGCACGTTACATGGGATCCGCCCGTGAGGTCGTTACAAGAATGCTTAAGTATTTCGCATCCGAGGGGATCGTTTCTGCCTCAAGGAGCGAAGGAATAAAGATACTTGACAAGAAGCGCCTCCGTGATCTAATCAAGTAGCGCCAACACCTGCGACTTGGGTCTTGCACCCATCGCGCGGTTTACGATCTCGCCGTTCTTTATTACGATGAGAGTCGGGATGCTGACAACGCCGTATTCTCCTGCAAGCTCTGCATTTTCATCAACGTTGATCTTGGCAACAAGAATATCGTCGCGCTCGTCTGCTATCGCTTCGATCACGGGCGAGAGCATACGGCAGGGGCCGCACCAATCGGCGTAGAAATCGAGGAGTGCCGGCTTATCGCTGTTTTTTATCCGTCCAAGATCGTTATTCTTAATATGAAGTACTGACATTTTATTTTCTCCTTTTGAGTTGATTTATTCTTTGTGATTATATTATACCGAAATTATTTTTTCTATTCCGTGACTTAGTCACTTGCGTGAAAATATCATGTTCTATAAATCAAACAGATACATTTCACGCCCGAATTTGACTAAAAATTGGCCCCAACCCATTTTTGTTCCAATAGAAACACGTCAAATTCCAAAATGAAGCAATATTATATTAAAAGACGGAGGTCTTTGTTATGGTAAAACACATGATAATATGGAAATTAAAGGATGATATTCCGAACAAAGCCGCACGCGCGGCCGATATCAAGGCGGCACTCGAGGGGCTTGTCGGTAAGATAGACGGTCTTGTCGAGATGCACATTCTCACACAGCGTTATGAATGCTCTGCGGGAGACGTTATGATGGATTCTACATTTGAAAGCAAGGAGGCGCTTGATCTCTATCAAAGCCACCCCTTACATAAAGAGATAGCAAACGGACTGGTACGTCCGTCGATGCAAGAAAGACTTTCATTTGATTACAAAATATAAGGAGATAGTAAAATGGCAAAAAGATTCGGCGTTATGCTCGACATGTCGCGAAATGCGGTCATGAAGGTCGAGCAGGTAAAGAAATACGCAGATACAATAAAGAGCTTTGGCTACAACATGATAATGCTCTACACAGAGGATACCTATGAAATAGAGGGCGAACCATATTTCGGATATCTTCGCGGAAGATACTCAAAGGATGAGATGAAGGATATGGTAGACTATTGCGAGTCTATCGGTATCGAGGTAATTTTCTGCATCCAGACGCTTGCACACTTAAACCAGATATTCAAGTGGCAGCCCTATTCGAGAATACGCGACATTGACGATATACTTATGGTGGGCGATGAGCGCACCTATGCGCTTATTGAGAAGATGTTCAAGACCGTAAAGGAGTGCTTCAAGAGCGACATCGTACATATCGGTATGGATGAAGCACACATGCTGGGACTCGGAAGATATCTTGATAAGAACGGTTACAAAAACAGATTTGACATACTGAAAGGTCATCTTGAAAAGGTCATTGAAATGGCGAAACAGTATGACCTTAAGCCCATTATGTGGTCGGATATGTTCTTCCGTCTTGCAAACGGCGGAAAGTATTATCTTTACGACACAACAAACGACCTCTCCCTTATCACCGATGAGGTAATATCCTCCTGCCCTGACGGAGTTGACCTTGTTTATTGGGATTACTATTCAAATAAAAAGGAAAAATACGACCTTATGTTTGATGCACACGCGCTCTTCTCCGGCGAGACCTGGTTTGCGGGCGGTGCATGGACCTGGACGGGCTTTTCGGGCAACAACAGGTGTACCATCGAGAACATGACCGAAGCAATGGCATCCTGCAACGAGAAAAACACCGACAACATAATCATGACGATGTGGGGAGACAACGGCAAGGAAACATCATACTGGTCGATGCTTCCGTCACTCTATGCCGTTAAGCGTATATATGACGGCGAGACCGACATGGACAAGATAAAGCGTGATTTCGCATCGCTTACGGGCGAGGATTTTGATGCAATGATGTTACTTGATATCTACGTCGATTTCGGCAAGCGCAAAAGATACGACAACACAGCAAACAAGTATCTGCTTTACAACGACGCATTTCTCGGATTCCTTGACCCTGCTCTCAAACGCAGCTATAAAGAAGATTACAGCGTGCTTACTGCAAAGCTCGAGGCGGCATCAAAGACGAGCGCATACTCGTATGTTTTCGAAAGCCAGGCGGCACTCTGCCGTACGCTTGCCATAAAGCACGATCTCGGCAAGAGAACAAGAGAAGCATACAGATCGGGCGACAGAGCGGCACTTGAGACTGTTATCTCGGATTTTAAAGCCGCTATAAACGAGCTTGAAGGGTTTATTTTTGCATTCAGACGTCTTTGGTTTACCGAAAATAAACCGAACGGCTTTGAGATACAGGAACCGCGCCTCGGCGGTCTTATGCTCAGACTGAAAACGCAGATGGAGCGCCTCGAAGCATATATTTCAGGCGGCG
>JAZNZQ010000115.1:0-7978 GCA_045595035.1 Eubacteriales bacterium
ACTCCCTGAACGAGTACCTTTTCGCCTTCAAGCTTTTTCTTTATCTCTTCGCTTGAGGCGAACATTTCCGCATCAAACTCAAGATTGAATCTGAACTCACGGCGAAGTGTCTTCGCGCGCTTCATTCTTGCAAAAAATTCACTTTCCGTAAACATTTCAAGCTGTTTTATATTCACAAGCTTTGCGACGTCCGGCGAAATAAAGCGTTTTTCGACAAGACGCGACAGTTCCTCGCGCACTCCGTGTGACGAGAGCAGATCGAAATCGCAGAACTGCATAAACACGTGTGTTGCGGTGCCTCGCTCTGCCGCAAGTGCCGAAAAGCTTCCCGAAATAAACTCGGGCGAGCGCTTCATCTCGGGCATTCTTGTATCGGCATCGCTCACCTCGGCCTCAAGCAGATCGGGGTAAAGGCGGGATACCGAGAGCTTCGCGGGTATTTTCGGCAGATTGTCATACTTATAGACGAAATCAAGCTTTTCTCTTATCTCTTCGCCGATGCGTTTGACCTTGTCGGCATCAAGCTCTCTCTCCTCGGGCTTTTTTTCTTCAAACGGTAGCTCATCCTGTGCTTCTCTTGATGCCAGGAAAAACTCATAGCAGCCCGAACCGCCCGTGCCGACTGCAGGAAGCACCCAATCGAGGAAGGACTTTGCCGTTCCCACGGTATGGACCGAAGGATAAGCAGAGCGGAGCTTTGCCGCAGACATAAGCTTGTCAAGCGTGCTCTTTGTCTTTGCGGTAACGTAAAGCCGCTCTCTTGCACGGGTCAGCGCAACGTAGAGCACACGCATATACTCCTCGTTTCGCTTTTCGCATATCTTAAGCGCAACTGCGGCGCGCGCCGGAGTGTTATATCTTGCAAAGCCGGTCGCATCGCGCAGCTTCATGGCAACTCCGAGCGAATAGTCAAAGAGCAGACTCTCGCGTAAGTCCATTTCATTGAATTTCTTCCCGATATCCGAAACGAAGCAGACAGGCATCTCGAGTCCCTTTGACTGATGTATCGTCATTATGCGGACTACATCCCCCGTCCCCTCGGGGGCGCTTTCCTCTATCGTGCTTCCCTCTTCTATCATACTGTTGATATATCTAATGAAATTATACAGTCCCTTATATGAGCTTGCTTCAAAGTTTCTTGCGTATTCATATAGGAACATAAGGTTATTTCGCCTTATAGCGGATACGCGTCCGTTTTCGTCTCTTGAAAGCAGAGAAAGTGCCGACGTGTCGCGGTAGAGCGCCCATATGAGCTTATCGACCGACATCCCCTCCGACATGGAACGATACTTTTCAAGCTTATCCAAAAAGTATCTGCCACGTGCGAAATCTGTTTGCTCTGTGTAAGCTACAAGCATGTCAAAGAGCGACATTTTTCCGTCATCGCATCCCTTGATAGCTACAAGGTCGTCCATAGTAAAGCCGTAAAGCGGAGAGCGCAGTGTTCCCGCGAGATAAATGTCACGGCGCGGATTGTCTATCGTATTAAGAAGCGAGAGCATAAGCAGTATCTCGGGGGACTCGAAGAAATCTGTGTTCTCCGATGCGCTCGCCGTAGCTATTCCCTCAAGAGCAAGAGCCGCAGAAAAAGCAGGCCCCGAGCGCTTTACGCTCTGCAAAAGTATGGCAATATCGCTCGCGCGTATCGGTTCGCCGTTATTCTTTTTCTCGCTTTGAATAAGGCGCTTTATTTCCTTTGCCACACCTATCGCCTCGGCGGTAATATCGGGATCGTATTCATCGTCCTCGTCACCGTCTGCCGAGTTTTCCTCGTATATTGCGAATCTGACCTTATTATTTCCTGTCTGTTCGGCCTTTTTATATACAAGATCATCCTCACTAAGATAGTTTATAGAGCTGTAGCGCATAGTAAAGCGCGACACCTCATTTACGAAATCAATAACGTTTTTATCGCACCTGAAATTATCGGACATGAATATTGTCGCTTCATCGCCCTTCTCTGCGCCCGAAAAAAGGTCGGGAAAGGTCGCGCGGTATTCCGAAAAAATGCTCGGCTCGGCGCCTCTGAAGCTGTATATGCTCTGCTTTATATCACCGACCATAAATCTGTTATCAGAGTGCGATACCGCCTTGAATATCATGTCCTGAACGGCATTGACGTCCTGATACTCGTCTATATAAACGTAGTCGTATCCGTCCGCGACCGAGCGTGCGATATCGCTCTTCTCGCCGTTATTATACAGGAGGGCAAGCGCGTATCTTTCAAGGTCTGAAAAGCCGCATATGCCGCGGCGTTTCTTCTCGCTCTCGATATTTCTTTCAAAATCCGACATGAAGCCGTACATATACGAACATATGGATGATGTCTTTTTAAGATCCTCCCTTATCTCGTCCGCATCAAGCGAAAAATACTCCGAGGTAATCTTCTTTAAGTCCTTTTTGCTAAAATCGTCTCTGAGCGTTCTGTACAAATGATCCTCATCGTCAAGAAGCTCCAATTTGACCGAGGCAAGCTTAATGGGAGAATAAGAGCGAGCCACGGCTCTCGCATCTTTATATACGCCCGATTCTATTGCAGAAAGCAAAGAGGAGATAAAATCAAGGTCGTTTTTGAAGCTCGGGAGATATTTTTCGGTGGGTGTATCGGGCATATCAAAATGCTCGCAGGCATCCGAATATGCCTTTTTGTAATAGGAAAGCTCCGAGATAAGACGGTCTCTTATGACGCGCCCGTGGGGTGTTGAAAAAAACTCGGTGTCATCATCCACGTCAAGCCGTTTTGCCGACTCTGCAAGTATCTCTATCCCCTCGGGATACGAGCAAAGCTTTTTGTAAAGTGAAATGAACACGTCGCATAGATTCTTGTCATCGCGCGAAAGTGTAAAATTATCGGCAAATTCAGAAAAACCGATGCCGGCCCCATTTGCATATGGGTCGGTCGTCGACTCGTAGGTTAGGTCGATAAGGTCATTCATTACCGAGCGGTACAGCAATGCCTGCTCCGCCTCATCGGCTACGCGAAACGATGGAGAGAGCGACAGACGCTGAAAGTTTGCCCGAACAAGATCAAGGCAAAATGAGTGTATCGTGCATATCTTAGCGCTCTCAAGCAGAGTCATCTGCTTTTGCAGATATCTATTCCCGGGTTCTTCTGCAAGTGCCTTTGTAAGCGCCGAATAAATACGCTCACGAAGCTCACCCGCCGCCGCTTTTGTAAAAGTAACGATAAGCATGCGCGAAATATCAGCGGGAGCACTCTTATCGGTGATCATGCGGATTATACGCTCAATAAGGGTCGCGGTCTTTCCCGAGCCCGCGGCAGCCGACACAAGCAGAGTCTTATCTTTTGTTTCAATAGCGGCACTTTGAGCCGCCGTCCAGGTTCTTGCCATGTCCATCTGCCTCCTTACTTATTGCATTTTACCGCGCTTCTGCAAAACGGCTTCATTTTGCAGTATCTGCAGGGAGCATCATTCGGTCCCTTTTTAAGCGGCCGCGCATCTGCCGCACCCGAGCGCATCTGCTCCGAGATCTTTTTTATTATCTCAGACAGCTCGCCGTAAAGCTCGCCAAAGCTCTCAAGAGATGCAATAGACGAGGACGCGGCAAGCGTTCCGTTTTTATTAAGCTTGACAGGAATATATCTGCCCGCCATATCCTTTTCCATCGCAGAAAGGATGTCCGTGTCGTCAATAAGAAGCCCCTTTCTTGTAAGCTTCGCATTGGCGGCGGCTATCGTCTCGTCGTCGGCACACTTTACGGAAAGTGACACCTCCGGGGGCTGCACGGATGAATAAAGCACGCCCGCGGGCAATATTTCCTCTATCTCGTCGGCACCGACCTTTTTAAGAAAAGCCGTACTGTTTCCCTTCCATATCGTGAAGAGATAGAGAAGCATCTGTATGCCGAGTCCCTGTCTTACGTCATCAAGTGAAAAGTCCTTTGTACCGGTCTTGTAATCGACGACTCGAACGTACATCCTTCCGTCCTTTTCGTAGGTATCCACACGGTCGATCTTTCCTACGACCGATACCTTCGCACCGTCGGAAAGCTTTATCTCAAGCGGGGGTATTCCCTCTTCGCTGTAATCGATACCAAGCTCAAAAAGTGCGGGTGAAAAATCGCTTTGTGAAAACTCGGCAGAGAGATTCTTTATAAGAAGCATTATCGCGCGTCGAAGCCGCATAAAAAGATTTTTGAGTCGGTTTGAGAAGATACCGCCGTCGGATGACAGCTTTTTTAAATAGTCCTCTATAAGCTCATCGGCTATCCTCTCAAGCTCTGCGTCCGAGAGCGAGTGATCAAAGCTTCCGTCCTCGTTTCTCGTCTCACGAAGGAATCTTTCAAGTATCTCATGCACAAAAGTGCCGATATCGTTATATCTGAACTCGGCACGGCAATTCTCTCTCAAGCGCAAAACGTAGTTCCCGTAATAGGAAAAGGGACAGAGCACGTATGTGTCTATCTTCGACTGAGACAGGCGCATATTCTTACCCCATATATCACGTGCACTCTCGGGGAGAACGGTGCAGTCGGATGCCACAAGGGGCGTATCATATGCCGTGAGAAGCTCCTTATAGCTTTCATCGGCAGAAAAATATTCGTAAAGTGCCTCCCTTGTCTCGGGATCGTCCGAGGCAAATAGATACTCAAATGCGCCCTCCTTGCTCGGCACAAAAGGAAGCACCTCACCCGAGCCATACTTTTTTATCTCAAGCTCGGGAAACAGTTTTTTTACCCTTTCGGCCGCAACAGAAGGTCTTGCCGCCGCACCGTCCATGGAATGGGTCCAATAAAGCAAGCAAAGCTCGTCGGACGGAGCACAAAGCGCACGGTAGCAGTATAGCATCTCCTCGGCAGAGCTTCGTTTCGTATCGGGCGAAAGCTCCACCCCAAGTGCCTCTAACGTTTTCTTATCATTATCCGAAAAAATGCCGGTATCACTGACAGGGCGCGGAAAAACACCGTCGTTCAAGCCAAACACGTATACGTATTTCGGCCTGTCCGCGCGAAGCATATCCGCACCGCCAAGCGTTACCTCGTCGGTCGTCGTGGGAATAGTACCTATATCGGTGCGCTCAAACATCATGCGAAGGATCTGCAAGTAGTCCGAGGCATCGAGTATCGCATCCGGTATAGCGGTGTCGATATCGTCAAGCGTATCCACAACGACGTTCCAAAGCCGAATAAGCTCTGCCGCCTCGGCAGCATTTCCCGCATCCTTCCTTTTTTCGGATTCGCAGATAAGGGTGTCGGAAATACCAAGCTCGCACAAGAATTCATAAAGCGCGAGATTAAATTCATGAGCCGTTGCGTGTCCGCCTATCTTCGCGAAGAACGCCATAAGCGGCTCTGTAAGCTTCTTTTTAGTTTCATTTACCGAAATGAGCACGCTTTTTGCCCTCTCGGATAGCTCGGGAACGAATCCGTCGGGATTCATATTCCAATCGTATCCGTCGGTATAACGCGAGCCGCAGATATTCCACGCCGAGGCATATTCTTCAAAAATATCGCACTCCGAGGGGGATATCTTGCAAAGCCCCGTTCTCATATAGGATATCACGTCAAACAGACGCCAATTACCCTTTTTTATCGCAAAAGCGGTGTATATAAGCTTGATGAGAGGAAATGTGTCTATATCGGTGCGCCCCGAAAGATAGTACGGAATGCCGTGCTTTTCAAATACCGCGGAAACGATGCCGTCAAGCTCCCCCGACGAGCGTCCGATCACCGCAAAATCACGGTAACGCGCCCCCTGTCTCACCTTTTCGAGAATATCTGCCGCGATCGCCTCGGATACCGCAAATGGGTCAGATGCCTCGACCATTCCAAGCGATCTTATCTCGCCCTCATATGGAGATACGCTGCCGTCCTGTCTCCAAAGATTTTCGGACAAAAACTTAAGGTCTTCGTTTTTGGCGCGCAGATTACCCGACAGTACCGTATTGCAGGTATCGAGCCCTCTCGCCTTTGCACCCGAAATAAGCGTCCTTGCCGTATCGTATATGCTCTCAAAATGGATAAACGAGCCGTCCGGCAGATCGCATCCTAGTGCGAGAGTGACGTTATCCGCCTGCTCGAAGATCCTGTATATTATTTTATATTCCTCGGGTGTAAAGCTGCTGTACGAGTCTATGTAGACGTTATGCCCCGAGAAGAAATCATTTTCATCAAGTATCGCCGAAAGCTTCAAAAGATCGTCGCTCGAATCTTCGTAACGTTCAAGAAGCAGGGCGTTATAAAATGAGTATATAAGCGAAATATCCGAGATCTTCTTTTTAAGAGAGGAATCGGCGGGAAGCTTCTTTGCCGCGTTTTCAAGCTTACCGGGTGTGACCGAATAGCGCTTCAGCTCACCGACAGTCGCAAGCATAAGCTCGAAAATACCGCTGTCGTCGGCATTCTCGCGGTATTCGGCAAGGTGCGGAGCAAGCTCTCTCATAGTTTCCCACATTATAAGCGCTTTTGTTCCCTCGCTTGCATAATTGTAGGAAAGGCCGCCGTATTTTCTGAACACACGGTTTGACAAGCGCGAGAAATTAAGCACCTCGAAATCAAGCTGTGCCGCCGCTCCCAGACGCGCGACCATTCTGCGCTCGCACGTCACGGCTTCCTGCTCGGGTACTATGAGAAAAACTTTTTTCGATTCCTTTATATCATTTTCGATAAGCGAAGCGACACGTTCGCTTTTTCCCGAGCCCGCGGGACCGAATATAAAGCTTATCATAGCTTCTCCTTAAGTTTTATCTCTTCATTTTGTTTTGAAAATTTTCGATCTTATGTACGTACTTTTCGCCCATAAGATGTGAGGTAACCAAAAAATCGGCGGTCGCCTTATTCGTAGCTATCGGTATATCGTAAACGACTGCAATACGAAGAAGCGCTCTCACATCGGGGTCATGCGGCTGAGCGGATAGAGGATCCCAGAAAAAGACAACAAAATCAACGCTTCCCTCAACTATGCGTGCGCCTATCTGCTGGTCACCGCCAAGAGGTCCGCTGTTGTAACCTTTGACTGTAAGAGATGTGTTGTCTGTTATAAGCCGCGAGGTAGTTCCGGTGCCGCAAAGGTCGTGATTCTTTAATATATCCTCGTGCTCCTTCACCCATTCGACAAGCTCCGCCTTTTTGCCGTCGTGTGCAATAAGAGCTATACTCTTTCTCTCGTTAATGGTAAGTTCAAGATAGTTATCCTTAAGCATATTGTACCTCCGATGTTTTTATAATTTAATTATATAATTTTTTTCGTTATTTTACAAGATTCACCCAAGACAAAAGTGACTCATCAGGACTCCGTTTTTTCGCAATTCAATAAGTCCTGCGCTGCCCGAACCGATACTGCCCGGATTGAATGCGTACATAGGTCGCTCGCTTACCCCAAAGGAAAGCTCTGTCCCCTCGGGATAATACTTTTCTGTCGGAGTGTGAGTATGGCCGAACAAGAGGATGTCCGCGCCCTTTGAGTACGCGTATGAAAGGGCACGCACAAGTCCTCCCTTCACCCCGAATCTGTGTCCGTGCATAAGAAGCAACCTGTATCCGTCAAGATTCAGCATAAGCTCGGCGGGGGCTTTATCCTCGGACAAAAACATACTCGTCGCATCCTCGTGATTACCGCCGACAGATACGACCGGAATACCCGCGAGTGCACTCTCGGCGTATTTTGTATCGTTTACACCGTCGCCGAGAAAAATCACAAGATCGAGCGTATTTCCCTGAAGCTTCACCGCCTCGGCAATTCTGTCGGGTCTTCCGTGCGAATCGGACAAAACAAGAATTTTCATTTTTAACCATTCCTTTGTTTTTTCATAAAATGAGAGTAGAACGTTTTAAAAGGAGAATCACTATGCAGTTTGATAAAAACACCCTCTCAAAAATGCTCTCTCTTGACGATGCCTCTCTATGGCAGGCGATAGTTCTTATTGCAAAAGAATCGGGCTTCGATCTTTCCAAAAAGACGATGCGTCCCGAGGAGCTTGCAAAATTACGCGCCGTCCTCTCGGGTGCCTCTGAGGAG
>JAZNZQ010000116.1:0-2032 GCA_045595035.1 Eubacteriales bacterium
AACGCGATGCGATGATATCTGCGAACGCATTCGCGGTGTCGATGGATGTGATGCACGCGATGGAAAGAAGGAGCGCTCTGCGGTGAAGTAGTATGTAGTCGTCGTTCGACTTCTTGTCGCGGTCTCCAATGTATACGGCAAACTTGATCTTTCCGCTCTCAAGCAATTCGATCTCGGAATTGTCAACGTCAAGCTTGTTTACCGTCTCAACATCGATGCCCATCTCTGCGATCATCTTGGCTGTGCCCGCCGTCGCGTATATCTTAAGTCCGAGGTCGTCAAACTTCTTTGCAAGAGAAACGATCTCGAGCTTGCTATTATTATTGACCGTCATAAAGACGCCGTATTTCTTTTCCTTGTCGCTGAAGTCAAGGTCGAAGGATGCCGAAACAAGTCCCTTGAAGAGCGCCTCATTAAGTGTCTTACCGACACCGAGGACCTCACCTGTCGACTTCATCTCCGGTCCGAGCGAGGAGTTTACGTCGGAGAGCTTCTCAAACGAAAATACAGGAACCTTTACAGCAACATACGGAGGTGTCTTGTAAAGTCCGCTCGAGTATCCAAGCGACTTAAGCGATTGACCGAGCATTACCTTTGTAGCGATATCGACCATCGAAACGCCTGTGACCTTACTAATGTAAGGGATCGTACGCGATGCTCTCGGGTTGACCTCGATAACGTAAAGCTCGTTTTCGGAGATAAGGTACTGGATGTTGAGAAGTCCCTTTGTTCCGAGCGCCTTGGAAAGGATGACCGAGCATTCCTCGATACGCTTAATAAGCTTATCGGAAATGTTCTGAGGAGGATACATTGCAATAGAGTCGCCGCTGTGTACGCCTGCGCGCTCGATATGCTCCATGATACCGGGAATAAGCACGTCAACGCCGTCCGAGATAACGTCTACCTCGACCTCGGTACCGCTCATATATTTGTCTATAAGTACGGGGTTTTCAATATTCTGTGCAAGGATGAGGTCCATGTACTGCTCTACCGCTTCATCGTTATATGCGATAGTCATGTTCTGACCGCCGATAACGTAGGAGGGACGAAGAAGTACAGGATAACCGATACTGTTTGCTGCCTCAAACGCCTCTGCCTTTGTCATAACGCTCATAGCAACAGGGCGCTTGATCTCAAACTTGTTAAGAAGCGCATCGAACTTTTCTCTGTCCTCTGCGGTGTCGATACCCTCAGCCGATGTACCGAGAATACGGATATTGTTGTCGTGAAGGAACTTAACGAGCTTGATAGCCGTCTGTCCGCCGAATGCCGTTACAACACCGTAGGGCTTTTCCTTCTGGATAACGCCGTATACGTCCTCTGCCGAGAGCGGCTCGAAGTAAAGACGGTCGGATACGTCAAAGTCGGTGGATACCGTCTCGGGGTTGTTGTTGATGATAATGACCTCGTAGCCAAGCTCCTTAAGAGTCTTTGCGCAGTGTACAGACGAGTAGTCGAACTCGATACCCTGGCCTATTCTGATAGGTCCGGAGCCGAGAACGATGATCTTTTCCTTCTTTTCGTTTATAAGCTCTGCCGCCTCGCACGCTCTGTCGTATACCGAGTAGAAGTAAGGCGTCTCTGCCGCAAACTCACCCGCGCAGGTGTCGACCATCTTGTAGGACGGGTAGATGGGGTTCTTGATCTTTTCGCCTGAGATGCGCTCAAGCGCCGCATTGGGATATCCGAGCTTCTTACCCTTGATATAAAGCTCATCTGTAAGATTGCCCTTTATGGAATCCTCATACTTGATAAGATTAGCAATTTTATTGATAAAGAACTTGTCTATTCTTGTGATAGCGTTTATCTCTTCGATAGAAATGCCCTCACGAAGTGCCTTGTAGATTGCAAAGATACGAAGGTCGTCCATCTCGGAGAGCTTCTTTCTTGTATCTACGCCTTCAAGATTGGGGTTATAGAGTGTGTCAAGCGATATCTCGGAGCCGCGGATCGCCTTAAGAAGAGCCATCTCGAAGTTCTCGCCTATCGCCATGACCTCACCGGTCGCCTTCATCTGTGTGCCGAGCTTTCT